>CANIMM010000310.1 GCA_947468255.1 Chitinophagaceae bacterium
AATAATATCATACCGCATTGGTTCATTTGCCAAAATTTCCTTCAGGTGATCGATCAATTTCATAATCTCAGCGTGTTCTTCCCTAATCTTATCGATTTCCATTCCGGTCAAGCGCTGTAAACGCATTTCTAACACTGCCTTGGCCTGAATCTCTGACATGCCAAAATTGCCAATAAGGCCTTCCTGGGCAATATTGGGCGTAGATGACTCGCGGATTAGCTTGATCACCGCATCCAAATTGTCTAATGCAATGATATAACCTTCTAGTATATGTGCTCTTTCCTGGGCCTTTTTAAGTTCAAACTGCGTTCTGCGAACAACTACCTCATGTCTAAATAAGATAAACTCACTGATCAGATCCTTTAAATTCAAAATTCTTGGCCTTCCTCTTACCAAGGCCACATTATTGATTCCATAAGAGGTTTGTAATTCCGTTTGTTTGTATAACTGATTGATAACAACTTGAGCTACAACATCTTTCTTCAAATCAATTACAACACGGGTTCCTTCTTTATTGTTACTTTCATTGTTTACATCCGAAATGCCTTCAATTAGTTTATCATTGATGAGCTCACCAATTTTGGCGGTAAGGGCATCCCGATTCACCTGGTAGGGTACTTCGTAAATAATGATTTTTTCGCGACCGTTTTTTGCTGTTTCAACATTCACTTTACCCCGCAATACTACCCTGCCTCTTCCTGTATGAAATCCGGCTTTTACTCCTTCAAAACCATAAATGATGCCTCCAGTGGGAAAATCGGGTCCTTTTACATGTTTAATCAGGTCATCTATTGAAATTTCCCGGTCATCAATATAGGCAACACAGGCATCAATCACTTCACTTAAATTGTGGGGCAACATGTTGGTAGCCATACCAACGGCGATACCACTCGAACCATTCAATAATAACTGAGGTATTCTGGTTGGCAGAACAGTAGGTTCTTTAAGGGAATCATCAAAATTTAGCTGGTAATCGACGGTTTCCTTTTCGATATCCTCCAGCATGGCTTCGGCAAATTTTTCCATGCGCACCTCGGTATATCGCATAGCAGCAGGTGGATCTCCATCCTGACTACCGAAATTACCCTGTCCGTCAATCATGGTATACCGCATCGACCAGTTCTGGGCCATCCTTACCATTGTATCATAGATAGACGCATCACCATGGGGATGGAATTTACCCATTACTTCCCCAACGATACGTGCACTTTTCTTATAGGCCTTGTTACTGTAATTACTCAACTCATTCATCCCGAATAAAACCCTACGGTGAACAGGTTTTAAGCCATCCCTTACATCCGGCAAGGCACGCCCAACAATCACACTCATCGAATAATCGATGTAGGATGTTTTCATTTGCTCCTCAATATTTACGGGGATAATTCTTCCCCTATTGCTGGCGGCTCCACCATCATTTGGAGGAAGCATTTCATCATTTAAATTCTCGTTGTTTTCCATATAAAATTATAGTAACCAAAATTACCCTATTTAGTGCAATTACCCCCATTTAAAATGCCTATTTTGGGTAGTATTTTTACACATTTCAGCAACATTTTTGGGGAGAATGAAGCATTAGTTTTTTTCTCCCGCCAATTCCATTACAATCTTCCATTCCTCTTCCGTAACCTGTTGAACAGATAACCTACCTAGGCGAACCAACGCCATCTCACTCAAACGGATATCCGCTTTTACTTGCTTAAGGCTAACAGGGGATTTTAATTTTTTTACTGGCTGCAAATCCACTACTACCCAAGCGGCATCTTCAGTAGTGGGATCCTGGTAGGATTCTTTAGCCACTTTGGCGATTCCTACTATCTCCACTCCTTCATTGCTATGGTAAAATAGTACCTGCTCCCCTTTTTTCATGGCTTTTAAATTATTTCTAGCTCCATAATTTCTTACGCCGTCCCAAAAGGTTTGCTTGTCCTTAACAAATTGTTCCCAACTGTATTTAAATGGTTCTGATTTTACCAGCCAATATGCCATACTAAATTATTTTAAATATAAAAACTATGAAAAGAAAATAAAGGGTTCAAAAAGGATCAACTACGCCCACCCTTTGGCCAGCACATCGGCAATATGCATTGTTTGCAATGGAAGATTTTTCCCTTTGATATAACCATCCAAATGCATCAAACAACTGAGATCCGTAGAAATTATATAGTCAGCTTGAGTTGCAAGGGCATTGGTCAGTTTTTGATCAGCCATGCCAATGGAAATGGAATCGAATTTTACAGCGAAGGTGCCGCCAAAACCGCAGCAGGTTTCTACCTCATTCATTTCAACCATTTCCAAACCGCTCACATTGGATAATAACCTGCGCGGTGCATCCTTTATTTTGCATTCTCTCAATGCTGCACAACTATCATGATAGGTTGCTTTGGCATTGAATACAGCACCCAATTTTTCAACCTTCAATACATCCGTCAAAAATTCAGCAAATTCAAAAGTTCTGGAGGCTACATTTTTTACTTGGTGAAGTACCGACGAATTATCAAAAAGTTTTGTGTAATAATTTCTTACAAAACCAACACAACTAGCACTGGGAGCTACAATATAATCGGCATTGTCAAAATCTTGGATGAATTTATTGCAAACTGCTCTGGCTTCATCCAAAAAACCTGCATTGAATGCTGGTTGACCACAACAAGTTTGGTTGGTATTGTAATGAACTTCGCAACCCGCCTTCTCCAGCACTTTAACCATATTGAATGCAGTTTGCGGGTAAAGCTGGTCTACAAAACACGGTATAAAAAGTTGGACTTTCATAGTGGCATTTTCCTTCTTAGTGAAAATTAAAATTCAATGGGTTAAATAATGATGGCTTCGAAATTGAACGGGTAAATATTGAGTTATTAATTAGAAACGCAGTTGAAATGGATAAGTTAATTTGAATTTCGAAAGGAATCATTGAGTGCAATCATTTTAAGGGCCGTAATGGCAGCCTCTTCGCCTTTATGCCCATGAATGCCCCCTGTTCTTTCATCTATTTGTTGCTGATTATCTACAGTAAGAATCCCGAAAATGGTTGGAACTGGTAAGGAATTATTGAGTAGTACCACCCCTTCTGTAACTGCTTTGCACACATAATCAAAATGCGGCGTATCCCCTCTTACAACACACCCCAGTGCAATAAATGCAAACGGTTTGTCTTCGCGGTACTTAAATTTATCCCAATAGTTTTTAATGCAAAAGGCTATTTCAAATGCTCCGGGTACCGTCAAGGTTTTGAAAGGTATACCATTTTGTTCGAGTACTTTTTTGCATCCATTTTCCAGCTTTTCAATAGTATCCGCATTCCATTCAGTTTTCACAATTACAATACAGGCATCCTTTGGTAGTAGGATGCCTGAAATATTATATAAATTGGCAGAACTGGTTGACATGATTACAGATAAGTATTTTATTTAAAAAATGTAATACTGGTTACTTGGATAATTATTTAAAATCACCCAATCTTGCCAAATGCTTTTCAATATCAGCAAGGTGCGCATTTTTAGGGAATGCTTCTTTATTTTCCTTGAAGAGTTCGATAGCTTCTGCAGTCTTTCCAATTGCCTCAGCAAAATTGGCTGCTTTGTACAATGCCTCTGATGTCATGAACTCATCTTTTTTATTTACAGTAGCTGCTTTTTTGTAATTGGTCAATGCCTCATCATTTTTGTTTA
>CANIMM010000311.1 GCA_947468255.1 Chitinophagaceae bacterium
GTAGCCCCTTTGGAACCTTTCTTCACAATCAACACTTTTACGCCGGTGTTGAGTATTTTTTTAATCGCATCCTCCAGATTTCCTTTAATCTCTGGTGCAGAAATTTGCTGGTGAGCAATCGATACCTGCGAGGCATCCTGCAAAGTGGCAGCGAGGATTTCTTCCTCAGTACCAAGGGCAATATCCACCTTGGGTAAAATTGCCCTTACCATTAATCCAAATGAACGGATGTCTTGCCATTGATCGGCTCTGAAATCAATATCTAGTAAAACCTGCACTCCGTTTTCAGCGGCTTGCTCCACTGCAAAAAAAACGGCGCTGCGCGAAGGCTCTATATTAAGTGCGGTTCCCGATATTTCCAATAATTTAAAATTTTTAATCCCAGCCGCTTTTACATGATCGATTGTTAACTGACTATCCGCTGCATTATCCCGGTAATATACCAATGGGAAACGATCAGGTGGCTCAATGCCTAGCAATACAGCACTGGTTCTAGCTCCGTCTATCTTAGGAATAAATTCAGTATTTACTTTTTCTTTATTTAAAAAATTAAGCAAAAAATCTCCTGGCTTATCCTTTCCTACTGCTGTCAACAAAGTAGTTTGTAAGCCCAGCCGCTGGGCACCCACAGCAATGTTCAAAGGCGAACCTCCCACAAATGCATTGAAGCCCTTGATGTTCACAAAATCTTCTCCAATATTTTGAGAGTACAAATCAATTGAAGAACGGCCCATTGTAATGATATCCATACATATTTTATTTATCGTTTATAAAGAGGATGATTGATTATTCATAGCTGCTGTTACCATTGGTATGCGAGGATCTTTCCCTTTCCACGAATTAAAAAGCCATTCGTGATCCGGATCGGTGGTGTTGGCCAATGACTGATCACTGCCTGCAAGAAAATTGAGGTAATAACAATTGTAGCCATGTTCTGCCGCCACTGGATGATACCCTTTAGGCACCAGCACCGCATCATTTGTTTTTACTTTCATTAGCTCATCCAAGCTTCGGTCGTCGGTGTATACCTGTTGAATGGCATACCCTTCCGGCTTTTCGATTTTGTAAAAATAAATTTCTTCTAAACTGGCTTCCAACACTTTTCCATCGGCTGCTATTTTTCGTTCGTCGTGCTTATGTGCCGGAAAGGAACTCCAGTTGCCAGCGGGTGTATATACCTCCACTGCCACAATTTTCTGACAGCCAAAACCAGGTTGGATTAAACTATTGATTTGTCTAGTAGCACTGTCTCCTCCCCGAATTTCGATAGCGGCTTCTGCTGGTGTTTTAAATTGTGCCGGAAAATCTGCATTACTGGCCACCCATCCACAGGCAATATCTAAAACATCGCTCACTGCGGTCAAGGTAAATGAAGTATGTCGAGGTAAATACAATGTATGTGCAATACCGGTGAACACGCTGGTTCTGCCATTGATGGTTTCCCAACTACCCTTATCCGTTACCACCGAATAATTACCGCTTAATAAAATGATGCCAAATTCATTCTCGCCGGTATCACCCGTCCATAGCTCACCGGCCTTCATCAATCTTGCTTCCATATTAAGGTGCTGCCATTTGGCATCTGCTACCAATACACGCTGGTAAACCCCAAATCCAGCTACCCCTTCCCTCACCAATGGATATTTTTTACTTTGAATCATATTTTATAATTTAAAATCTAAGGATTTTCCTGAAGCACCGAGTATATCAAATCGACTACACATAAAAACTTGATAGGCTTCCATATATTTTTTTCCTGGTACCACCGGATCAAAAAGTTCGGGTGTAACACTAAAAAACGCTCTATGTACCCTTGTCCACAACAATCGTAAATCGGTAGCAATGTTTACCTTGCAAATACCGTATGCAATGGCTTTTTGTAATTCAGCGTCCGTAACTCCAGCCGCATCTTCTTGCAAATTTCCGCCATATTGGTTAATCAATGCTACTTCGTTTTTGTCGACCAAAGAACTGCCATGCAATACCAAAGGATACAAAGGCAACGCTTGCTGGATGGCGGCTAAAATATGAAACTGCAAACCCTGACCACCACTGAATTTATAAGCCCCGTGACTGGTACCCACTGCAATTGCCAAACTATCACATCCGGATCGCTCTACAAATTCCCTTGCCTGTTTTGGATTGGTATACAATGCATCTTTATCATCAATACTCATGTCATCTTCCACTCCGCTAAGCACACCCAATTCAGCCTCCACCACCACTCCTTTGGCATGTGCCTTTTCTACCACCGATTTTGTTCGGGAAATATTCATTTCAAATTCATCATGAGAGGCATCAATCATTACAGAAGTATATCCGTTTTCAATTGCATCAAAAGCATGTGGTTCGGTGCCATGATCCAAATGAACCGCATACACTACTTCAGGATAAATGACAGCAGCTGCATGAATCATCGCCATCAACATGGTAGGCGTCGCATAATTACGGGCAGCTGGTGTGAGTTGGACAATAATGGGAGCCTGTGCTTTTTGTGCGGCTGCAAACAAACCATGTACTTGTTCCATGGTAAATACATTCACCGCAGCAATGGCGTATTGACCATAACAATGTTTATATAACAAGGAGGGGGATACCAGCATTTTAATCGTTTATATAGTGTCCATTTTACTGGAAATATTCGGGTTTAACGTTCAACTACAACGTTAAACTAAGCTTTAATCATGATGTAGAAAAAAAAATGGGTAGAATGTTAATAAAAAGGGGGATTTCGCAGTGTCAGTAATTTTTAAATACAATAAAAGGACAGCTAACAGTGGCTAGATAAACCGCATTTTGAGGTTTATCGGAATTGTAACATTCCCAAGGTGCACCAAATTCAGGACCCTTTCTAAAATCGCCTCCACGCAGATCATCTATGTATTCCTTCACCAATTTTTTTGCCGCCGGGATATCCACTTTTGCAATGGCATAACAAATCCATCCGGTAGGCGTTCCCCAATAAGCACCATTTTGATAACTATTTTTTGAGGCTAAGCTATATTCCCAAGCAGTTGATGTATTGAAATCGTCACAAGTAAGTATATGCCTTATATTACCCCTGCTTTCTAAAGTCCCATTTTGAAATGCGTCGCGGAGAAATTCACAAGTTTTTTTGAGTTGGGCGCCCTCGAGCACACCAAAATAAACGGCTAGGGCAGTACTCCATACATCTGCTTGCTTTCCCTTTCCAGTAGATGCCAGCAGCATTCCACGTGGATCTGCAAAAACCAACGGAATCTCTTTTTTTAATTGCACCGCATTGCTTCTATAAATTTGCGCTTTGTCATTTCTGCCGATGCGATCAAATAATGTAGCCAGCTCCATAGAGGCTCTATATTTGAGCAATGATGGAAAACAAAGTTCACCAGTAATAGTGATTACATCTCTAAATCCAAAATCAATGCCTCTAAAATCATCGGTGGTATTTACCAATACGCCCTCCAGCTTGGTTGGAGGCACTTTGTAAGCCATCTCCAAACGGTCAATCAACTTTATGCCATTGATCTCTTGTAATAAAAATTTAGCAGTAGCCATGCCTGTTATATATTGATAGGCCATATGGATAAAAAAATATTGATCTCCATAAGGAGGCGTCATCCCCCAAGTCTTTCCACCCTGACCTGAATAATTGTATGTTCCAGGAAAATAAATGGGTTTACTGTCA
>CANIMM010000312.1 GCA_947468255.1 Chitinophagaceae bacterium
CGCTTCTACTAGTTTTGAATCAGTCAATTTTATGAAAGTGATGTTCTCATGCCAAAGATGGTGGCTCATCCACATTGCTAGTAGTAAACATACATCTCCTACGCGGTAAACTGAGATTGTTTTCAAAGCATTTTTGATGGGCAAATAGCGGTCTCTATAAAAGGCAATGAGTAAAAATGAACAAACCCCCAATATTTCCCAACCAATGAAAAGGGTTTCAAAATTTCCTGAGAAAATGAGGATATTATACCCTAAAAAAAAGAGGAGAAGCGTACTGAAAAAACGTTTAAACCCCTCTTCTCGATGAAGATAAAAACGACTAAAAATACTTACCAACAAGGTTAGGGATGCACCTGTAATTGCGTAAACAGCTGTGGAGGCATCAAAGAAAAAATCTATAAAAATCTCGATAGTAGATTTATTAAACAATACCCAGTGCTTGTCATCTAAAATTGGATGCTCATGAATTGCCCAATAGATAGTAAAAATGATTAGCCCAAAGAGTTGAACACTAGATATAAAAATTGCCAGATTGGCAATCCAGTTTTCTTTTTTCTTTGAGAGCAATGTGCTTGCAAAGAATCCTAGCAGCGGTAATAATAAAAAAAATTGAAGCAGCTGATTCATAAAATAATTTAATTTAAAGAGAAAACGGGTAAATTTTCTTTGGTAGCATCTGCAATATAGTTGGACTCCATTTTTCCAGCATTTTCAATGAGCGATTGGGTGTCTTTTACTACCTCCACGGAGCGGGTTAATGGCTGATAGGAACTGAAGCTGCCATTTTTAAAATAAAAGAATTCCTTTGTTTCGGGGTTCACCACCATCAAGTGTATCCATTCATTGATATACCACTCATACATTTCAGGGGCAGACCGGATGGTTTTTAAAACCACTTCAGGGAAATGCGCTACAATCACGAGCAGCCGAACAGGGTCGTGCACTTCAATCATTTGGAGTGGAAGGCCTGGGCGCAAATCTCCATCACTGCTATTGGCAACACCAATTAGCCCCATTACATTGTGGGGTAACTTGGTGCCGGCACCTAATTTGTAATTATCCACTCTGGAAAAATAATATTCCAGGTTAATACCACCGCATACAGGACCGATAGGACGCATAATTCCAGTTAAGAGTTCGCCTTTAGGATCTGAACTGTAATCATAGGAGTTCAAAAATGCACGCCGATCTAAAAACAGCCCCTTGGTTAAATCCCTATTACCAATTACGCAAAGGGTGTTAGTGCCATGACCTAATTCGGGTCTTGGTTCAAACATGGAAACAGATCTTTTTTGAATTTCTTTTCGTACTTTTTGCAAGCCCATCTTGGAATTGATGGAGGCAAATCTTCTGGATCTTTCAAGTGCATTCAAATCTAAAGCCTTTTCAAAAGAGCTGATATTGTTGGAATGAAATTCGACATTATTGCCATATAGAATTTGTTCGTCGTAATACGTGATCTGATCGGATGCTGTGTCATGCAATCCACCTACAAACTGGGTTTCAATTGGAATGGCAATTCCTTTATTCAGTAAAAGCTGCCTTACCTTAGGGTGATTGGCCATAAAGGACAACACCCGAGCATTTACAGATCCTGGCCTTCCACTACAAGCACCACAGTCATGGGCACCATGGTGAGGATTGTTTGCGCTGCTGCTACCGTGTGCCATAACATATACAATTGGGGCGAAGTTTTTGGTAAGCCCAATTCCCCTTAAAACCCCTTCTACCCTTGTTGCCATTTCTTCAATAGTGAAACCTATTTGCAATTCATTCTCCCTGTCTTCAATATGGCTGTTTTCAATGGTTAGCTGCGATTCCTTGTTCATGTGCGCAAAGGCATTAGAGATGGCAGGACTCATTACCGGTCGGAAGATATTTTGCAATAATCTTACGGCCGCCCATACCCCAAAACCGATGGCAGCCAATATGCCCCCAAAGAAGGTATGTGTTTGAGGAGTATAAAAATGATCATGTTTTCTTTTTTCAGTCACCCCGAATTCCTTGATTAGATACTTAGGTGTTACCGGAGCTGGGCAAAGTTTGTCATAGAAATTTCCGTTTTCGGGCTGAAGGTAAAATTCTACACCAAAAAATCCAGGAGTTCCTAGTGTTTCGCAATGAGGGTCGATATTTTCGATATGCCTTCTTAGCGAACATTCTCTTTCATCAATACAAAAAAGGGCCTGAAAACTAGGTGTTTTTTCTTTTTTTTCTGGGCTGTTGCCAAGTTGTAATCCAGCAATCACTCCATCATAGTAGCTCCATTCAAAGGCATCTTGGAAAAGCCTAAAAACTTCTTGCAATTCGGTGCTTGCTACTTCCTCAAACAAATTGAGGGGGGGGCTAGCAACAACTGTACTCAGCGGTTTCCAATGGTTACCTAAGGAAAAATCGAGTGCATCTATTTCAAGTAGTAGTTCAAAAATAATGAGTTCGCGCAAGGAAATTTTTCTACTGTCGAGCAAAGAATTTGGAGCCTTTTCAATGGCCCCCACCATTCCTGACCATCCTCGGTGGCTGAACTGCTGGTCAAATAAGTACTGTTCAAAATAGGCGGAATCACCTACCACGGTTTCTAGTAGATCTGTGAGGTGGAGCGGCTTGTTGAGCAACCATTCTTTTGCCCTGGGCGTTTTAAAAATACTGGTATAACTTTCTTTTTCAAGTTGCTGCAGCGAGGCAATAAAACCTCCCTCTTGAATAGGAAATTTCCAGATGGAAACACCTTGGTCTAAATAACTACATAGTATCCTAAAAAGAAGCGGTTGGACCAAATTATCCAGATCAATTTCATGTTGCTTTTTCCAGTAGGCCCTCAGCAGGCCTATTCTTTCATTATTACAAGTATCATAGGGCTGGTTCAATAATTTATCTTTCCATAAGGCTACTGTTTCGGCTCCTTTACTTTCTGTAATAACGCTTTCCAGTATATCATCTTTTATTCTACCTATTGAATATAGCTCCCTAAACTCTGATAGCTGCAGGGTAACCTGGTAGCCAAATTTTTTGGACGCCGTAAATATGCCATCATAAAACTTCATGTGTTGATAGGCATGAAGTGAATTATGGTGGATAAAATCTTTGAGCGGGGTTTGTGAGGGAAGATAATGCTTCAGGTGTTCTAGCACCTTGCCCTCATCAAAAATTTCCATTTTCATTGGCTGATTATTTTAATGAACGGACTGAACGTTCAACCGGTTTTCTATTTGATACTTTTCGTGAAATCCTTCAAGGGTGCAATTAATGTGCTTAAGGGGCGCCTTGATGTCCCTGAATTCCTTGATTAGCTCCAGGATGTCAAAATCAATATAGTCTGTATTCTTGGCATCAATCACTACAGTTGAATTTTCTGGAAGATGGTCGAGTGTTTCCCGAATGGCGGCTTTGTTTAAAAAGGATACCTCTTCAGACAGCCTAATTTTAATTATATCTCCATCATGGTAGGTTTCTTTATGAAAAAAGTAGGAATTCTTGAGGTTGCCATGCAGAATAGCGATGGCGGCTACAACCAATCCGGCAATAACGCCCACCAACAATCCTTCGCCTTTCAAGGGCGGGTACAATCCCAAAAGATCAATGCCCAAGATTACCCCTACGGTAATAAAAAACGGGAGGTATTGATATTTGCCGTTTTTTGCCATCTGGGTGAAAACAGAA
>CANIMM010000313.1 GCA_947468255.1 Chitinophagaceae bacterium
AAAATGGCCCTAACGGTGCAAACGTATCACAACCTTTACCCTTTGCCCACTGACCACCTCGCTCCAATTGAAAAGCCCTTTCACTATAATCATTGTGCAAACAGTAACCGGCTACATAATTCATTGCGTCCGACTCTTCCACATAACTTGCCTTCTTTCCAACTACAAATGCCAATTCAACCTCCCAATCTGTTTTGACGCTATTTTTAGGTATCACTACATTATCATCGGGTCCGCACAAAGCTGTGGTGGACTTAAAAAAAATAATGGGTTCTAAGGGAATTGGCGCATTGGTTTCAATGCAATGGTCAACATAATTTAACCCAATACAAATAATTTTTGAAGGCCTCGCCACTGGAGAACCCAAACGGACATTGGGGGCTACCTCTGGAAAAGAAGTATTACCAGCAACGGCTGCAGCTAGTTTAGCCAATCCATTATTTTCAAAAAATGCTTCATTGTAATCTCCAACAACAGAAGATACATCTAGTCTTTTTTCTCCGATTAAAATACCCGGCTTTTCTTTTCCCGGTTCGCCAAAACGTATTAGTTTCATCCTTGTTTTTTTTATTGTTTGAATTAATTTTTGATTGTAATGGTAGTTGTAAAAATTACCCTTGGTAATTATGATCTATCTAGTGAATAGGATTTTTTTTTAAATAACTAGGTATTCAATTTTAAAAATCCACCATCAATGGGGTAATCGCATCCAGTAATAAAAGAAGCCTCATCACTACAAAGATACAATGCCAACGCAGCAATTTCACTCGGCTGTGCCATTCGGCCTATCGGCTGGCTTTTAGACAATTTTTCAAATATTTCCTTTTCATTACCCGCGTAGTTTTTGGCAATGAAGCCATCTACAAATGGAGTGTGCACCCTTGCAGGAGAAATCGAATTGCAACGGATCTGGTCATTTAGGTAATCCCTTGCGACGGAAAGCGTCATCGCCATTACAGCACCTTTTGCAGTAGAATAGGCAAACCTGTCAGACAAGCCCACTAATGCCGCAATGGAAGCCATGTTTACAATTACACCTCCGCCTGATTTTTTTAATTGGGGGATAGCTGCATACAAACAATTGTACACTCCCTTTACATTCACATTGATAACCCTATCAAAATCTGCCTCAGGCGTGGTTTCTACTTTACCAATATGCGCTATGCCTGCATTATTTACCAATATATTAATATTGCCAATTTTCTCAAATGTAGCAAGCACCTCTTGCTGATTGGCAACATTACAAGCATGCGCCAACGCCCTACCTCCATTGGCCGTAATATCTTCCACAGCTTCTCTTGAACTTTCTGCAGACAACTCTATGATATGAACTTCAGCTCCTTGTTGAGCGAATAAAACAGCGATCGCTTTGCCAATTCCGCTTCCACCACCAGTAACAACTGCTTTTTTATCTTTTAATGAAAACATAATTTTTTAAAATATTAAATGAATGATTAAGAAGATTTAAATTCTCCCTTAAGTAACGTGGTGTCAATATTCCGCTTTTATAAAGATACACCCCGTTTCCAAGGAATAAAGTCATCTTGATTTAAAAGCACCGCTTTCGGAATAACGGCTCCACTAGCAGCTTTGATACAATACTCCAAAATATCTTCTCCCATCTGCTCAATGGTTTTTTCACCACTAATAATTGGTCCGCAATCAATGTCAATGATGTCACTCATTTTAGTGGCCAATTTAGTATTAGTAGCCACTTTGATAACCGGACAAACGGGGTTACCGGTGGGGGTGCCCAAACCGGTAGTAAATAAAATCAACGTTGCGCCAGATGCCGCTTTTCCTGTTGTAGCTTCTACATCATTACCAGGGGTACAAACCAAACTCAAACCAGGTTGGGTGGCTTTTTCTGTATAATTCAGAACGTCCACTACTGGTGAGGTGCCGCCTTTTTTAGCAGCTCCTGCGCTCTTAATAGCATCTGTAATCAATCCATCTTTAATATTGCCAGGAGAAGGATTCATGTGAAATCCCGAACCTACCGTATGCGCTAATGCATCATAAGTTTGCATCAAGTAAATAAACTTTTTTGCAGTATCTTCAGTAGTACATCGATCTACTAAATCTTGTTCCGCTCCACACAATTCTGGAAATTCTGCTAATAAAACTTTTGCCCCTAATGCTACCATTAAATCCGAAGCATAACCTACTGCAGGATTTGCAGATACGCCGCTAAATCCATCACTTCCTCCGCATTTAACCCCCACACACATTTCACTTAATGGAGCGGAAGTTCTTTCCTGCTTGTTAAGCATCACTAATCCCTCAAAAGTTTTTTTGATGGCGTCTGCTATTAATTGCTCCTCACTATCAGATTGCTGTTGTTCAAAAACTAGTAAGGGTTTATCAAAATTTGGATTATGCTTTTTTACATCATCCAAAAAATGCTGTGTCTGTAAATTTTGGCAACCCAAACTAAGTACTGTAACTCCACCTACATTTGGATGATTGGCATAAGATGCCAATAAAGAACTTAATGTCGCTGAATCCTGCCTTGTTCCACCACAACCTCCCTGGTGATTTAAAAATTTAATACCATCTACATTTTTAAATACTCTGTTTGATTTGCTTGCTAGATCAGGTTGTAAAGAAATAGCATTAATATCATCCCCCTGCTGAAAAGCCTTTAAGAGTTGGTGCGTGTACTGTGTATATTTATCACTCACTGCATAACCCAATTCATTGTGAAGCGCTTCACGAATCACATCCATATTTCTGTTTTCACAAAAAACGGTTGGAACAAAAAGCCAGTAATTGGCAGTACCATAGCGACCATCACCTCTTTTATAACCATTGAAAGTTCTATCCTTAAATTTAGAAACATCAGGAGCTTGCCAACTATATTTCACACCACGATAAGAATAAGGATCAGCCGCATGCTTTAAATTTTCAGTCGTCATCAGACTTCCTTTAGAAACATTATTTTCAACCTTTCCAACTAATACCCCATACATATAAACCTCACTCCCTTTGGTTAAATCTGCGATATAAAATTTATGTTTCGCTTTCACTTCATCCAAAAGAATATAATTTTCTCCGTTAAATAACTCATTTTCACCCTTAGTTAAATCTTGTAATGCTACAAGCACATTGTCTTTTGGGTGCATTTGTATCACCAGCCTTTTATTGGTCGTTTCTGCCATGAATTTTTAAATTATGCTTTTTTTATTTGATGTCCTTTTAATCCAAAAAACAGAACTACGAAAAAACAAACCAATGGAACGATGTAACCTTTTTGAATATCATCTCCTGCATTGTCAATAATTTTACCCATGATTACGGGAAATATTGCCCCACCAATGATTGACATCACAATGAGCGATGAGGCAGGTTTGGTATTTTCGTTCAAATCCTTTATTCCCAAAGAAAAAATAGTTGGAAACATGATTGACATAAAAAAACCTAAGCCTCCTAATGCTAAAACCACATTTTTACCCTCGGCATAAATTGCCACACAACTTAATAAGATACACAATAAAGCATAAATAGCAAGCAATTTGGCAGGTTGAATATAACGCATGATGATTGTTCCGATAAATCTACCTGACATGAAAAGTAAGCCATAGATACCAAGATAATATCCAGCCGTTTTCTCATCTACACCACCGCCAGAAATTGCCATCCGAACAAAGAAA
>CANIMM010000314.1 GCA_947468255.1 Chitinophagaceae bacterium
ACTTATTTGTTGTTGAAGACAATGCACAGGCAATGGGTTGTGCGTATACATTCAGTAATGGAACGATTGTCAAAACAGGGGGAATTGGCCATATCGGTTGTACCTCATTTTATCCCTCCAAAAACTTGGGCGCTTATGGAGATGGCGGAGCAATCACTACCAATGACAACCAACTAGCAGAAAAAATAAAAATGATTGCAGCGCATGGTCAAAGTAAAAGATATTACCACGATGTGGTAGGCGTAAATTCAAGACTGGATACCATTCAGGCGGCCATTCTCTCCATCAAATTAAAGCACTTGGATCAATACAATGCTGCGCGAAGAAAGGCGGCTGATTATTATAATAATGCTTTTGCGGGCATTGCAGCCCTCACGAAGCCACAAAAGGCTCCATATAGTAGCCATGTGTATCACCAGTATACCCTTGTTTTAAATGAGGGAACTGCAAATGGTCATAGTAGAGATGGGCTTCATCAATACCTTACAGAGAAGGGGGTACCCTCGATGATCTATTATCCAGTTCCTTGTCACCGCCAAAAAATGTTTGATTCTTTTGGTGGAAACCAGTTCAACCTGCCGGTTACAGATTGGCTTTCCGAGCGGGTAATTTCACTGCCTATCCATACCGAATTGGATGCAGAACAACAAGATTTCATTATTTCAAATGTGTTAGATTACATCCATTCAAAATAGGTAAAATGAATATAGCAGTAATTGGAACAGGGTATGTAGGATTAGTAACTGGAACATGTTTTGCGGAAACAGGCAACAATGTTATTTGTGTAGATATTGATCGGGCAAAAGTGGATAAATTATCTGCGGGGCAAATAACCATTTATGAACCAGGGCTTGAAAAAATATTTTTAAAGAATCAAAAGGATGACCGTTTGACTTTCACCACTTCGTTGTCGGAAGGGATAAAAAACGCTCAGGTGATATTTCTTGCACTTCCCACACCCCCGGGTGAAAATGGCAGTGCGGATTTGAAATATATTTTGGGAGTTGCAAAAGATTTGGGTGCTTTAATTCAACCTGGGGATTACAAAGTGATCATTGATAAAAGTACGGTGCCAGTGGGTACAGCCGAAAAAGTTAGGCAGACCTTGCTTAGCAATGGAGGTATTGAAGGAACATTTGACATTGTTAGTAATCCTGAATTTTTGCGGGAAGGCGTAGCAGTGGATGATTTTATGAAACCAGATAGGGTAGTAATAGGTACTTCATCAGAAAAAGCAAAAAAAATACTGAGCGATTTATATGCCCCTTTTGTTCGCCAAGGCAACCCCGTTATTTTTATGGACGAAAAAAGTGCGGAGCTAACAAAATATGCAGCCAACTCTTTTCTGGCCATGAAAATCACCTTCATGAATGAAATAGCCCAACTCTGCGAATTGCTGGGAGCGGATGTGGATATGGTGCGCAGGGGAATTGGCAGCGATGAAAGGATTGGCAAACGCTTTTTATTTCCCGGCATCGGCTATGGTGGAAGTTGTTTTCCAAAAGATGTTCAGGCATTGGTAAAATCTTCTGCCGATGCAGATTATACTTTTAAAATTTTAGAGGCGGTGATGGAGGTAAATGAAAAGCAAAAGCTTCATTTAATTCCTAAGCTCAAAGCATATTTTAATAATGAGTTGCGTGGTAAAAAAATTGCATTGTGGGGTTTGGCTTTTAAGCCAAATACGGATGATATCCGGGAAGCTCCGGCCTTATATTTAATTGATGCGTTATTGGCTGCAGGTGCTACTGTTGCTGCTTTTGATCCGGAAGCGATGAAGAATGTAAAACAGGTGGTAGGAGAAAAAATAACGTATGTGGAAAGTCAGTATGAAGCTTTGCAGGATGCAGATGCTTTACTAATTGCAACCGAGTGGAGTGAATTTAGAACACCCAATTTTGACAAGATTAGCTCGTTACTAAAAAACAAAGCGATTTTTGATGGCCGAAATCTTTTTGATTTAAATCAAATGAAAGACCTAGGGTATCATTATGTAAGCATCGGAAGAAAATCGGTAGAGAACAAATAATCAATGAGACATTTTTAATTTTAAATTGTATGGCTTCAAAACGGATATTGATAACAGGTGCTGCAGGGTTTTTAGGTTCTCATCTTTGTGATCGTTTCATCAAAGAGGGGTATTCGGTAATAGGTATGGATAATCTTATTACCGGTGATTTGAAAAATATTGAGCATCTGTTCAAATTAAAAGAGTTTGAATTTTATCATCACGATGTGTCAAAATTTATACATGTTTCCGGCGAGCTGGATTATATATTGCATTTTGCATCTCCTGCTAGTCCGATAGATTATTTAAAAATTCCTATACAAACTTTGAAAGTGAGTTCCCTGGGAACGCACAATTGTTTGGGCTTGGCCCTTTCTAAAAAAGCAAGGATACTGGTAGCCAGTACCAGCGAAGTGTATGGCGATCCGTTGGTGCATCCTCAAAATGAATCCTACTGGGGCAATGTGAATCCGGTGGGTCCAAGAGGGGTATACGATGAGGCGAAACGATTTCAGGAAGCCATTACCATGGCCTATCATACTTTCCATCAACTCGAAACCAGGATTATCCGAATATTTAATACCTATGGTCCTAGGATGCGGCTGAACGATGGACGTGCGTTGCCAGCATTTATTGGACAAGCCCTGCGTGGTGAGGATTTAACAGTTTTTGGAGATGGAAGTCAAACTAGGAGTTTTTGTTATGTTGCAGACTTAGTGGAAGGAATTTATCGTCTGCTGCTCAGCGATTATGCGCAACCGGTAAATATGGGGAATCCGGATGAAATTTCACTCAAGGATTTTGCAGAAGAAATCATTCAACTTACAGGAACCAAACAAAAAATTGTGTACAAACCCCTGCCCACCGACGATCCAAAGCAGCGCCAGCCCGATATTACCAAGGCAACAGAGCTGCTGGGATGGCAGCCAACCATTGGCAGAAAAGAAGGTTTAAAAATCACCTTTGATTATTTCAAGTCCCTGCCTTCTGAAGAACTGTACAAATTACCTAAAGAATTTTCCAAAGTAGTGAAATAGCGTCCACCACTGGTATTTTGTTTGTTCATATTTGCAATCAGCGAACCAGAAAAAAATACTACATATTGAATAATAAAATAATATATTTACAACTAAAAAAATTCCAATGGTCCCTTTTGGTATTGGGCATTCGGAGCCTTTTGCTCAAAGGGTTAGGGGTGTAAATTATTATGTACCAAGACTTATTAAATAAAAACAAAAAACTTGCAGTTATTGGTTTAGGCTATGTTGGGCTTCCGATTGCATTGGCATTTGCAAAAAAAATCAAGGTAATTGGTTTTGATATTAATGCAAAAAGGGTAGAGATGATGCGCAACAGTATTGACCCGAGCCAGGAACTAGCAAAAGAAGCATTTGATGACTGCGATATTGAATTCACAGATAGTTTGGACATTTTACAGCAGGCCAATTTCTTTATTGTAGCTGTGCCTACGCCGGTGGATGATCACAATATCCCTAATCTAGTTCCCATTCAAAAGGCCTGTGAAACGATTGGAAAAGTGATTAAAAAGGGAGATTATGTGGTGTTTGAAAGTACAGTATATCCGGGATGTACGGAAGAAGATTGCTTGCCAATTATTGA
>CANIMM010000315.1 GCA_947468255.1 Chitinophagaceae bacterium
CCAATTTCATGTGCCACATAATCTATATCAAAAGGATCGCCAGCAGGAAGTGGCGAGCCGGTAACCCCCTTGGCCTTCTGCCCTGCTGCACAAACTACCCCTAACCCTGCTACCCCGCCACCTCCCGTACTAAACACATGGCCAATATCGTAATTGTCATTGCCTATAATAAGATCAATTTTACGCTGGTTTTCATCGAGCATCGTACCTCCCTCATTATTGGTAAAACCATCGGTAGCCGCATCCGAAAAAATTAATAAATTGTTATTGGAAACCAATACCATTCGTATCCCCACCTCCCTTTCATACACCCCATTTACTCGATTGATAGTAGTGACTTGGGCAGCTTGGGCAGCATTTACAGTGCCCCCCGAAGCAGCAGTGTATTCTGCAGTAGCAGCCAACGCAAGTCGATAGGTTCTTAATTGAGCACCCATGCAAGTTCCGCGTGACAAGCCATTTGCAGACAAAGGCCTATTTCCAACACTCAAATTCCTTACTAAAGGAAGCTCAAAAAAACGAGTAGCTTTTTTGAAATCAGTTTTTTTATAACTAATATAACTATCCGTAATTCCTTTGGCATAAGGGTCGACAAAAACGGCGCCACCCAAAGAGGATATAATCATAGCATGAAAACCAGCAGGCGTAAAGTCAAGCTTAATATTAGCAGTAGGGTCATCAATCCCTTGACCAGTGTAGGTATGTATACCAGGAAATTTTGCAGCCAGACCAGCTTCCATAATAGCCGTTTCCCAGATATAAAATTTAGCAGTACCACCCGAAGGAAGCGGTATTTCAATGATTGAGTTGGCAGCATTCACTACATTGGCTTTTTCGGAGGTAACCGTAGTTAAAAATTTTAAAAGCCCCGCTTTATTCAACTTGATTGTACGGTACCTTGCAGGAATGATGGCTCTTTGGTTTGAAGCAATTTTCAAAGACATTTCAGGGATATCTTCAAAAAAATTATTTTGTGCTGCACCATAAAACACTGACATCAAACACAGAAAAACCAAGGACCCTTTTTTTAATAAAAATTGCATTGTAACAGTTTTATAAAGTACGGATTAAATTTAATGGATACAGCTATCAGCTACATCCATCAAAATGAATTACTGGGTACTGCTAGTTGGTTAAACTAACAAATGATTTAACATAGGGGAAAATAAACGAGTTGGACAGATTGCCCATCTGCTAACAATAATTATTATATTTTTTTTAATACATGAAATGAACTGATAGTTAGTAGTAATGGTTTGTCAGGGATATATTGGACAAAAAACGATTGAATTAAATCGATACAATACAGCAGCAATGGGTGACATTTACTCATCGTTGTTCAGTAAAATCTAATTCACTATCAATAGATAAAAAAACACTCATAAAAGATAAGAAAAAAAATCCAATACCGAGAAAATAATAAAAAATAATGGATACGGAACTACTGATTGGGCAGTACATAGGTGGTCACATCTTGCAATTCGATCTTTTTGCCAGATAAGATAACCAGGCGTTCTACCACATTTCTCAATTCCCGGATATTCCCTGTCCAGTTATATTGAGAAAGCAATTCCAATGCATCCTTGTCAATATTTTTTTTCGATTGCCCATACTCTTCAGCAATCATTTCCAGATAGTAGTCAATCAATAATGGAATGTCTTCCCGACGATCATTTAAGGAAGGCACATGTATAATAATAACGCCTAGGCGATGGTAAAGATCCAATCGGAAATTTTTATTGTCAACCTCCTTCAATAAATCCTTATTGGTAGCTGCCACTATTCGAACGTCTACCGAGATATCCTTATCAGCCCCCACACGGGTAATTTTACCCTCCTGCAAGGCTCTTAATACTTTTGCCTGGGCTCCCAAACTCATGTCCCCAATTTCATCCAAAAATAGCGTACCCCCATTGGCCTGTTCGAATTTGCCAATCCGCTGCCGGATAGCAGAAGTGAAAGCACCTTTTTCATGGCCAAACAATTCGCTTTCGATTAATTCTCCCGGAATAGCAGCGCAATTCACCTCTACCATAGGGCCCTTACTCCGATTGCTTTTTTCATGAATCCAGCGGGCCACTAATTCCTTACCAACTCCATTTTCGCCGGTAATTAATACACGAGCTCCCGTAGGTGCCACTTTTTCAATGGTATCCTTTATGGTATTGATTGGCTTGCTATTGCCTATTATTTCCTTTACCATTCCTACCTTTCTTTTCAGCAGTTTTGTTTCCTTAACCAGGGTTTGCTTATCCAGTGCATTTCGCAAAGTAATGAGTAGTCGATTAAGATCGGGAGGCTTGCTGATAAAGTCAAAAGCGCCTTTTTTAACTGCCTCTACAGCAGTTTCGATATTACCATGACCGCTAATTACAATGATTGGAACATCTGGATGAATCGCTTTCGACTTTTCTAGAAACTCTATTCCATCCATTTTGGGCATTTTAACATCGCACAATACGAGGTCGTAAGCAGAATTACTAAACTTTCGTAGGCCCTCCTCCCCATCTGCTGCTTCATCAATCTTATAACCCTCAAAGCGTAAGATTTCTGACAAGGTTTTTCGAATTGCCTTTTCATCATCAATGATTAAAATACTGGCCATAATGAATGATAATTATTTTATGAATAAACTATTCAATCCCTTAGCTAATCAATACAATTGAAATGATATTGATAGATTACTGGAAAATTGTAAAGAAAGAAAACGAAATTTTGGATACGATTCGCAAATATAAACCAATCCCAAAACCCGAATACGTTAATCATTTACAATATTTCCTTCCTATTTAAATCAAAGAAAAGATAGGTTATTTTTTTTGAAAGTCAAGCTTAAAAATTAAAAGCGAGTAAGCTGGTGAAATTGCAGTTTAAGATTAAAATACCTATATCTTAAAACCAGGAGTTGTCTATGTCAGCTATTAAAATATGGTTTGAAATCACTCCATTGAAAAGGGTCCGAAACAGTTATTTCGGACCCTTTTGGGAATTATTAAAATATAATATCATCGATGCCCTATGCTATGCTAACCTGTTGGGGTAAACAAGGGCTAACTATTTACGCATATACATCACTTCCTTCACCAATTGTACGGTTCTTGGTATATCGGGCAAATAAAGTGCCACCAAGTTAGGTGCATAATGCATGGGGGCATCTACTGAAGTAATTCTTCTGATAGGTGCATCTAGGTAGTCGAACCCTTCTTTTTGAATCCGATAAGCAATTTCAGAAGATACAGAGGCAAATGGCCATTGTTCCTCAACAATCACCAGTCGATTGGTCTTTTTAACACTTTCTAAAATCGTAAACCAATCCAATGGACGAATCGTTGCCAGATCAATTACCTCTGCTTCAATTCCTTCTTTTGCCAACTCTTCTGCAGCTCCTAAAGCAACTTTCATCATTTTATTAAAAGACACAATGGTTACATCTTTTCCAGTGCGCTTAACAAAAGCCTTGCCGATAGGCAATAAATATTCTTCTTCTGGAACATCCCCTTTTTCTCCATACAAAACTTCACACTCCATGAACATTACAGGATCATCGTCGCGAATAGCACTTTTCAACAAACCTTTAGCGTCATATGGATTACTCACAGAGATTAC
>CANIMM010000316.1 GCA_947468255.1 Chitinophagaceae bacterium
AATAATTCTTCTTTTCTTTTTAAAGCTTAATAGAGTCGAAATATGTGTTAAAAAAAAATAAAAAAAACCCAAGCAAAAAAGTAAGTCAGGGTTTCGGTTTTTAATAAATCGTCTAGTTTTTACCAATGGTTTCAGATCAAATTTATAATTTCTTGGAAAAACTTTTAATTCAACTTCTTTATTCAATTTTGTCGCTAATGGGTTATTTTCAGAATAGCTTATAATTATACATTCAAACTTTGAATAGTCAAGTTTGTTTACCAATGAAACTAAAAATTTTTCAGCACCGCCAATACACAAACTTGAAGTAGAAAATAATATTTTTTTTTTGTTAATCATGAGTACAGATTTAGTATTTCCCCTTTCCCGTATATAAATTGATTTTGATCCATTTTTATTATATTTTGTGAAAGTTGTTTATGTTTTAACGGGTCAACTATAAAGCTTTCTATGGCTGTGGCAAATGATTCGGCATCTGTGTTGGCAATCATTCCGGTTATGTTATTTTGAACATATTCAGGAAGTCCTCCTTGATTGGAAACGATAACAGGTGTGTGCAATGCAAGAGAAGTCATGACAACCCCACTTTGTGTCGCATCTCTGTATGGGCATACAATTATTTTTGATTTTTGAATAATCTCACAAAATTCAAAATTTGATAAGTGATTCAATATGAATTTTACATTATTAAATTTATATTTATTCTTTAAATTATCTCCAATCGAATTGTTATAGGGGGATCCTGCTATTATATATTTTACATCAGGGTACTTTCTATTTAATATTGTAATTGATTCTAAGAATATATCAATCCCTTTATATTCAGAAATTCGTCCTATAAAAGCGATGTAAATCTGGTCAATTGCTTCTTTTTTTATATAGTTTTTATAAAACTTATAAGGTTTCAATTTTAGATTAATGCATTTTTTTTTGTTATTATTATTTTCTATTAATATTGATTGGCTATATTTTGAAAATGTAATAAACTTATTGGCTATATTAAAGAATAGTTTTTTCGCAAAAATGTTTTTTATATTTTTTTCTCCTGTATGTTGAATTGGGTCATGTACGTTTATTATTAGTTTAGTCTTTAATAAGTATAACAAAAAGGTAAAAGGTAATAATCTTATTGAAACATCATCGAAATGAATAAAGTTTGGTGATTCTTTTTTTGTTTTTTTGTATAGTAAGTATGATTTTTTTATGTTTAATGTTGAAATACTTTTATTTTTTTGATGTACAAGAAACTCAAAAGAGTTACATCCTTTTATATATGGTTCAAATCTTTTATAATCTGTCGGATTTAATAATTCTTCCGCATCAATAAAAGTGATTTGATTTGGTAATTTATTAATGTTACAAATATTTTTATTCTTTGAAAAAGGGTCTATTTCTATTATTACTTTTAGATCTACATATTTCTTCACTTCATCAATATATTCCAAAGCGGCATCTAAAAAGCAAATTCTTGTAATAAATAAAACGCTTGTTTTCATTTTTAGTATTTTGTAAGGATGGTAGCATTTAAAATTCCTTTAAAACGTTCATAAATTGAAATTTTTACAGCTGCGTATTGTTTCCAAATAGTGTGCTTTTATTAGGTAGTTTAATAGTGCTTAACCGTTTACCTATAATGCTATTAATACCCAAATGAAGCAAAAAAGTTTGTAGGACCTTTATATTTAAATGTTTTACTAAATGACACTTTTTTTATTTTAGATACAAAAAAAATATTATCAATAGTTGATACTTTTCCTTCAAACTTTTCATTTGTAGATAGGGTTAGATAATTTCTAAACCTAAGTGGAGTGTTGATTTTTTCAAATGTACCGCTCTGCTTTACCTCAGCGTATTTTTTCACTAGCTTATATTGGCTATTTGTTATTAAAGAATGTGGAGGTACTACGCCTATTCTTTCTTGGTGCTTTGCTGCTGTTTTTCCTGTATTAATTCCATTGGTACCAGCATGGCGATAAGTGTAGTAAATCCCTTCTAAATTTGTTAGATCTTCATAGTAACTGACCATTTTATCATTAGGGATATATGCAGAAATTTTCCAGTCAAAATAAAGAGGAATGTTTGTTTTATTGTAGACATCAAATTCCATTTTTCCTTTCGACCCCCAAAAACGATAATTAATGCGTATACTATCGTTTTCAAATTCATACCCATTTGTTTTTAGAGGTATATTTTCGGAAGTAACCGTCACTAATTTACAGGGAGTGCAGGAGCTACTAAAGATGGCGTAGATGGCGGCTGATAAAATTCCTAATTTCATTTTTCTTGTATTTTTTGTTTACCGTAAGTGTAAATAGATAGTTTGCTTATTCAAAAAATTGGAATTTGACAACTACTGGAGGCTTGCCCAATCTGATTTAAATAAACTAATTATTGTTCATCTGACATTGTCTCAAATGAAGAGTAGGTAAGCTATTGTTGTTTATTTTTACAAATTAGTAAAATTTATTATATAATACAAGGGCTTTCTTGATGAAAGTACAAAATCAGCATTTAGGGAGTTAAAATGTCAGCAGTTTGATAATTAGTGAGGTATAGGCATAAAAAAACCAGCATTGCTGCTGGTTGAGTGCCCACGAAAGGAACAATACTATATTGTATAAGTTATATTGGTAAAGGGTTGTAGCTTATTATTTAGTTTCGTGTAACAACAGTGTAACAAAAATTTAAGATTGTATCATTGCCCATATAAAATTCATACCCTTACGCTTTTTACATCTGCATCTGAATACCCGGAATTACCCCATCCCACCCATAGCGCCTGTAGACAATTTAAACCTGAATAATTAGTTTTATCCCAGCGTGGTTCATTTTAGGTCAAAATAGCGTGCTGTTTAGGGTTTATAGCTAACCATTAACGTTTTAGCTTTGAAGGGTATGTTTATGATGAATAAATACCCTATTTGTGGTATAGGTGGTCCCAATTAATAAGCTTAATGTTGTAAAACTATTTAGGGAAATAATTATAACTACTATAAACCCTGTCCTAAATAGAAACGATTAACCTGATTTCCCCCAATATCCTCTTATTTACCAATTAATAGTTTATCTATTGATTTTCTTAAGAATTCATACTTTTGAGCAGAGGTGAGTTTATAGTCGTGTAGGAATCAAAACCGAAAATCTTAACACGACAATGTATTAAAGGTGACAGCAGGTTTAAGAAAATGGCGGTTCAGTGGTTAATTGAATATTTATTCTTTGCATCAAGTTCAGTGGTGGCAGACAGTTTTGTGCTTCGTAATCGCCAACTTCTTGTAGCTGCAAAACGTTGTGTGCAATACTAACAAACTTTTCGAATGACAACTAAGAACTATTATGAAAAATTTGGGTTAAACGAGAATGCTACAGAAAAAGATATTAAGGTAGCATACAGAAAGCTTGCACTTAAATATCATCCAGATAAAAATAGCGGAGAAGCGAAGTTTAATAATATTTTTAAGCAAATAAATGAAATATATGAGACACTATCAGACAAAACAAAACGCCAATCTTACGATTATAAATTAAGAATTGAAAGAGAGCATGAATTAAATCGTACTAATGAGAAATCAAAATATACTCAACAAGAATAT
>CANIMM010000317.1 GCA_947468255.1 Chitinophagaceae bacterium
AAGTCCGCTATATTTTGAGCAAAAAATGGATAATTGAAATTTTTCGTAACATCAAAGCCAATTAGTCTCGATACCCCAATGGCCATATCGGAATAACCAGAAAAATCAGCATATAGTTGGAAAGCATATAAAAATGAAGCCAACAATAATGAACTAGCTGGAAGAGATGCGTAATTATCAAAAAGGTGATTTGTAATAGATGCACAATTATCGGCCACCACCAACTTTTTAAATAACCCCCATATTATCTGCAGCAATCCATCGATAGCTTTACTAAAATCGAATACCCTCTTTTTTTCTAATTGGGGAATGAAAGAATGAGCACTGTCAATTGGACCAGATAACAAGGTGGGGAAAAATGATAAATAGGCAAAAAACACAACCGGGTCTTTGGTTGGAATAATTTTTTCATTATATATATCTACCAAGTAGCCTATTCCTTTGAAAGTATAAAAGCTAATTCCAAGAGGAAGAATGATATTCAAAGAATGAATATTTACTTTTACATTGAATAAATGAAGAGAATCTACCAGCGAATGAATAAAGAAATCAAAGTATTTAAAAAAAAGCAAGAGAACAATCCCCTGAAATATCCCAATCAATAGCAAAGGCCTTTGCCATCTGGTATTCTCTGTTCGTAGAATATAAATTCCCAAAATATAATGAATGAATGAACTTCCTACCAACAACAGCAAGAATCTTATATCCCACCAGGCATAGAAAAAATAACTAGCCGCAAGAATTAAAACATTTTGAACCTTCCAATTTCTATTCAATACAAACCAATATAAAATCAAAAAAACAGCAAAAAATAGTAAAAATGAAAATGAATTGAATACCATGAAAATATGAAATTTTAGTTCGTTTTAGAAGCGATTAATGCGATCAAATTTCCCATATTGGTTAGTTTGTTCAGCTCCCTTAATTTAAACTGAACTCCAAATCCCCTTTCAATTTCTGTTATAATGACCATATGGGTAAGTGAATCCCAACCATCAACATTAGCAGCAGACAATTCATCATTAATTATAACACTGTCTAGTTTTAAAACACTAATCAATATCGATTGTAATTTGTCAACTATTTCTACTCTTTGCATAAGCCCTATTGATATTTGCTAAATTTATTTCTCCTTTAAAGATAATAAATTTAAATACATATTATATAAAATTATTATTCGTTATTAATTCATTCACTTGAACTAATTAACAATAAAAAGGAATATTCAAGAAGAAATAAAGTGATTGGATTACCTAATTTCGATCAGTGGTAAGAAGGTTAAAAAGAAACGATAGAAAATTTACCTGAAATGGCAAAAATTGTAGGAAGATAAAAGGGATTGGATAAATGGGAGGCAAAAAAAGTCTGAAGTTAATATTTCCAAAATAGCAGCAAATTATAAATGGTATATTACAATAACACAATTAATAAACCTTCTCGGTTAAATTATCCTTAAATAATAATCCTAATTTCTTTCTATCCGTTTTTCCATTGGTATTCAAGGGGAAATCTTTAGAAAACACAATCAATTTAGGAATCATATATATTGGCATTTTTGATTTCAAATAGTCAATTAATGGAGAATGATCAAATTCATCCGATTCGATTACCAATCCAAGTTCTGTATTTCCAACCAAATCTGGAAATGCAATAGCAACTACGTTCCTTTTTCCTAAAAAAGTTTTTGCATGGAATTCAATTTCAGACAATTCTACTCTAAAACCCTGTATTTTTGTTTGAAAATCAATCCTTCCTAAGTAAAGTATATCCCCCTTTTCATCACATTTACATAAATCACCCGTTTTATAAAATCGTTGAAGCAGCCCATTGTACTGTAAGTAAAAAAATGCCTCCTTGTTTTTTTCTTCATTCTTCCAATATCCAGGCGTAAGCTGAGTTCCACCGAGGCACAATTGACCAATCTCGCCTACAGGCAATGGATTAATATCCTCATCAATTATTATAGTGATAGTACCTTCCATTGCCTCTCCGATGGAAAGTACCCCATGATGGGTTTTATTTTCTCCATTTTTGTCATAAGCATATTGAGTGCAAAAAATAGTATCTTCTGTAGGACCGTACACATTATATATCGCAGCATTGGGCAGGCAATGACTCCATTCTTTTGTAATATCTAATGGTAAAGCTTCGCCACAAAACATACTGTATTTCATCAGCGGTAAATTGATTTCATTAAAATAATTTCGAAGGTAGTGAAGCATAGAGGGCACCATTAATGATACAGTTAATTGTTGCTCCTCCATCAATTCGAAAATATAACTATACTTTATTTTATCCTTTGGAATAGTATACACACAAGCACCTTTAAGCAGTGGAATAAGATAAGAAAATACCGAAAGGTCAAATGTGAGTTCAAACATCTGCAAACAACGGTCGGATTCATGCACATTAATGCCAATAGATTCAAACGCAGTAACAAAGGCTGTTAAATTTGATCTTGTTATGGGAACACCTTTCGGCTGACCAGTAGTGCCTGAAGTAAAGAGTAAATAAACTAAGGCTTCGTCTGATATTAAATTGGGTGTAAGATTAATAGCAGTTTCAGGTAATCGGGCAGTTTCAATCAAATGAATATCAGTAATAGATGGAATAGCGGAAGAATCAAGAATCGTATGGATACCCGCTTGTTGAATTATATTTTTATTTCTATCAATAGGATTATCGGGATTAATGGGAACATACGCCTTTCCTAAAAACCACAAAGCAAAAATGGATGCATAAGTTTCGAGGTCATCATTGGTAATAACTCCAATGATTTTGTCAGTTTCGGAAGTAGATTGCTCAATAGCTAATCTAATAGCAGCAATAGATTTTGCAAAATCAATATACTTATAAAAAACACCATTTATAAAAAATGCATTTCTGTCACTATAATGGTGGATGGAATGTTGAATATTTTTAAATAGTTGCATACTTTGTGAATGGGAAATTGTGAATGGTGAATGGTGAATGGTGAATTTGTTTTTTTTAAATATAAAAATGATTAAAAATATAAAGCTTGATTTTAATAATCCATGAAATTATTATACTTTTTTTTACCAATATATTTATGAATCAACGCTAGATTCTTTTTATTTTGGAGCATTTCAAGGTGTCGAATATGATGAAGATCAGTACCAACAAAATCAACAAGGTCGTTATCAAACAAATATTTTGACATCTTGGCTACAGAACGCCCATAATAGCCAGTAAGGGATAAAACATTCACCTGAAAGAGAAAACCCATATCTTTTAACAACCCGTAATTACTATAATCATTATGATAGTATACATATCTTTCGGGATGAGCCAAAATTGGTTGATAACCGTTGGATAGCATAGCAAATGCTATTTCATTCAAATTTTCAGAAGATGTTGCATAGGAAAGTTCGGTAAGAACCAAATTTTTATAAATACAAAGCAAAGGAATATTTTGATTCAGAAGATTTACAAAATATTCATCCAGCATGTATTCTGCAGCTGCTGAAATAGTAATATCCATATTTTCATTCGCAGAAGCTAATTGTAACTCATCCAAAGCAACTTGAATGGACAAATCCGTATTTCTATACAAATCAGCTATT
>CANIMM010000318.1 GCA_947468255.1 Chitinophagaceae bacterium
GACGTTTGGATTTTCAAATTTATGCTTACTTTTGCAGACCATAAAAGCGGAAGTAGCTCATTTGGTAGAGCACGACCTTGCCAAGGTCGGGGTGGCCGGTTCGAGCCCGGTCTTTCGCTCCAAACTGATCCCGATTCGTCGGGATTTTTTTTCTACCGTCGGCAATGCCGATTTTGTTGCACTCGGGTGGTGGAACTGGTAGACACGCAGGACTTAAAATCCTGTTCGCTGTAAGGCGAGTGACGGTTCAATTCCGTTCCCGAGTACGTTTAAAAAAGAATGCCTTGTAAATCAAAAGTTTATGAGGCATTCTTTTTTTTTGGACCTTATAGAGGATGTTTACATATCAGGAAAAATCCCTCAGCCCCCCCTCAGGAGCAGGACTCCGTCGGGTGTCTGCCTTGTTACTGATACTTCAGTTTGTGTTTTCTTCAAGTAATTGCATAATTCATTTCCAACAGTACGTGTAGGCAAAACCATCGCGTTAGTATCGTGTTTTTGATTTCGAAAGATGAGTAATAATTGGGCACAGGACGAAGTCCTGCGACTGAATAGGTTGTAGCTGCATGCAACCTATTGCATCAGCTTTGATACTGATTGCATTTCAACAGCATGAAGCATGGCTCCAAATCCCAGCAGGGTTTGCAACTGCAAAAAATTACGAAAATTGGGGGAAGTTATTATGATCGTTTTTAGGCAATTCAGCCCAAAAAAACAATGAATCTATCAGTTATTAGGGGCGCTACCTACTTTCAGGTAGCGCTTTAGGGGTTTAGGATTTTTGTTTTTTCATTTCTTTCAATGCCAACAAAAATCCAACTCCGAATAATAAGGTGATCAGTCCTGCAAAATAGGGTATTATATCAGTCATTTTTCTTGTTGTTTATAAGGTTCAAATAAATTCCAAAAGCCAGTATCGACGGCACCCAGATACCAATGAATATGGCGGCATTTTCTTCTCCCTTAAAATACAAAATTTCTGAGAAAACAAGTGAAAGAAAGGATGCAAGAAATAGCAATTTATCCGTGATTGAAAACTTTTTAAGCATGTTATTAGATTTATTTGGAAGCAATATAGTTCTTAAATACTCCAATACCTAAAATCGGCTAAGAATTGTAGGAAAACCAAGGGCGTAAGGCTTCGATTATTGGGCGGGGAGCGAATTTGCCCAAATGACTTACTTTCGCATCATGTACGGATACATCTATTTCGCATTGGCGATGTTGGGGATATTTTCAATCTTTGAAAATATCAAGGGAAACCAGCAGCTCAGTTTCTTTAAAATCAACATTTTGTTACTGTTGTTTTTTACCTTCCTTGGCGCTTTTTTGTTTTTCTTGGACGAAATCGGAATCGATTTAAGACGGATTATAAATATGAGTCGGTTGTTGGGAAATATGGCCTTGGTCAATATATTTTACATTGTTGCCAATAAAAAAATTTCTAAACCAGTACTATTCATTGAATGCATTATTATTGGTATTTATTCAATCATGATCTATAATGGCTTTAATTTTCTATCCGTAAAAGGGGGAGTAGCAAATGGAGGATTTGATCGCTTTCAAAAAATTCATTTGTTGGTAAGCAACCCGTTGTTGCTCACTTTCATGATTTACAATGTAGTCAAAATTTTTAAAAATACCGACCCGCAAAATATTTATCAGGTAAAAATCAGGAATTGGACTTTTTTTTTATTGGCATTAATTATTTTTATTCCAATCATTGTAGTTATCAATTTCACATTGTTTAAATACAAGGTATTCAGCCTGCAGGCGGATACCCGAATTCAATACATTCCCATCTATTTGATTTTACTTTTATTCGTATTGTTTAGGCCCAAGTTTATGGATGAGTCAGGTTTTTCCTATTCGCTCAAGTTGTCGGCTCCCATTAAACTGGGGATTAGCTTATCCGATTTTGAATTCTTATTTTATTCAAACCATTATTTTTTGCAATCGAATGCCAGCCTGGATGATTTTGCCCTCAAGCTAAACCATACCAAAACGGAGGTGCTTGCGTTTTTAAAAACCCAAAAAATTGACAATTTCACAGAATTATTAAATAGAAACAGGGTTAAATACTTCAAGGAATTGCTGCAATCCAACAAGCAGGAGTCCTTTACCATCGAAGCATTGTCTGAAATGGCTGGCTTCAATAACCGCCAAAGCATGTACAATGCCTTCAAAAAACTGGAGGGTCGTTCGCCCAGCGACTATATCAACAAGATATAACTAATTGATTTTCAATTGTAAAAATTATTTTTACAGTGTAAAACCCCCTTTTGACAGTCCCGATTTTGCCACCGTCAGTTTAAGTTACAAATTGCGCACATCATCAAAATCCGTCCTAGTGCAATTTTCTTTTAATCCAATCCGTTTCCGCCATTTTTTATTGTTCGCCCTATTGTCTCAGCTATCAATGGTAGCCATGGGGCAATCGATCTTTACCGCCACCATCAACACCAGCGGTGAAAGCAAGACGCTTTCTGCTTCCGACCCGCTTTACCCGGGATACCTATTTGAATGGAGCGTAGGGGAGTCAGCCGCCATTACCACCATGGGCGAAGCTAATCTGATGGTCACCAACGGATTGCTCCAGTACAGGCCGCAAATGCAAACCAACGCCACCAGCCTAGTGGCCAGTTTTACAGCAGACGACATCCGCGTATATCCCAACCCGGTAAAAAACAACTTGTCCATCGATATCCTGCATGCCAACAAGGGCAAGCTCCAAATCGAGTTATTGGATCCCAAGGGAAGCAAAATAAAAGCAGTGCAACTGGATTATACCGGAATGGGCGCCCAAGAAAAATGGAACCTCAGCGGCCTACCTGCAGGCCAGTACATGGTAAATATCCGCCAAATCAGCCCCGTAACCGGAAGGCTGGTGAAGAAAGGAGCGTTTAAAATACTGAAGGTAAATTGATAACTGAATAATGGATAATTGATAACTGAAAACTGATAACTGAAAACTGATAACTGAAAACTGAAAACTGATAATGGATAGTTGAAAACTGATAACTGATAATGGATAGTTGATAATGGGATAATTGTTTAGCTAAACGCCTAAACCCTAATTTTCTAAACTCTAAACTTCTAAACTACTAAGCCCCTAAACCCGAATTTAAAATAACCAACGAACTAAACACTCGACTAAACCCGAATTTAAAATAACCAACAAACTTAATTCTCGACTAAACCCGAATTTAAAATAACCAACGAATTAAATACTCGACTAAACCCCTAAACTTCTAAACAATGGATTCAAGATCCTCTCGCAAAAACAAAGTTATTTTCTTAATTATCCTGCTTGCCTTCGGGTTTGCCGGTTTTGCCCAGAGTCCTCAGGTAATCAACTACCAGGGGGTGGCGCGTAATTCGTTGGGCAATCCGTTGGCCAACCAAAAGCTGAATCTCCGCTTGTCGGTTCGTAATCTTTCCAGTACGGGTGCCGTAGTGTATTCCGAAACCAGGTTGGTTACCACCAATAGTGGCGGTTTGTATACCGTGCTAATTGGCGGCGTTGGTGCTACCGCCACTAGCGGTACCATCGAAGCGACCAATTGGCAAATCGGTTCC
>CANIMM010000319.1 GCA_947468255.1 Chitinophagaceae bacterium
GAGGGACTTTTTATTGAAAATTTATAATGGCCGTACAGAATTACGTACATTTGTAAGTACAAATTAAATCTAGTTATGCAAGCAGTATCAATTACTCAACTGAGAAACAATATGAAAAAATATCTGGATGATGTATCTAAGTCATCGGATGTGATTATTGTATCCAGAGCTGCCGAAGAGGAAGCAATTGTAATCTTATCCATGAAAGAATATAATTCGCTTAATGAAACCGGTCATTTGTTATCAACGTCTGCCAATAGACAACGGCTCCAGGATTCTATCGGTCAATTAAAGAATGGCAAAACTCACCAATTCAAGTTATAATAAAATATACTTATGGATTTTGAGTTTACTGAAAATGGTTGGGAAGATTTTCAATACTGGATAGAAATTGATCATTCCATTGTTGAGAAAATTAAGAATTTATTGAGTGAAATAAAAAAAACGCCTTTTCAAGGTACTGGAAAACCAGAACCTCTGAAGCATGATTTAAAAGGATTTTGGTCACGCCGAATTACTGGTGAACACAGACTCGTATATAAGGTAGAAGGCAAAAAAGGAGTGGACCAAAAATGTTTTATTATTCAATGTCGATTTCACTACGATTAATACTAGCCCATAACAAAGACCGCTGCAAAATGGTGGCTTGACAAACAAGTATCCACTAATTGCAAATCCTGCAATCAGCCAGGGATAGGATAAGATTGCTAAGCATTTATTCTTATCTTCAACACCAATTTGAAAGAACAGCAGTAATTGGCGAACGGTATGCTAATTCAACCCCTACGCCAAGCCCAAAAACGTTATGAATAATTTTTAACAAGCGCCTCAAAAATCTCTATCATAATTTTATTGACACTTTAAAAAAGACAATATGGAATCAAATAGAAGACTTTGGCTAAAGCAAATTGGATTAGGTGTTGCAGGTATTGGACTTGCAAACTTGCAACCTTTTGCATTACCGACACAGGGATTTGCCAAATTTAGTCCCAACGATTTGACAATTAAATTAAGTTCAAACGAAAATCCTTATGGCCCTTCGCCGCTAGCAAGAGCTGCAATGATTGAAAGTATAAATATTAGCAACCGATATAATTGGCAGCTTACCACAGAGCTAGTTCAAACGCTTTCCAAAAAAAATAATGTTAATACAAACAATATTTTAATGGGTGCTGGTTCAACAGAAATGTTAGATTTAGTTACAAGGTTATCCGCTTTAAAAAAAGGGAGCTTTATTATAGCAGACCCAAGTTATAACTATTGGACTGATACAGCCGAAAAGTTAGGACTTACAAAAATAACCGTGCCGCTTACAGCAGACAAGAAACTTAATTTAGATGCAATGCTTAAAGCAATTAAGGCAGACACAAAATTAATTTATATATGCAATCCAAACAATCCAACAGGATCAATTTGCGACAGAGATCAACTAGTTAAATTTATAAAAGAGGCTACAAAAAAAACAATCGTTTTAGTGGATGAAGCCTACATTGACTTTACCGAACAGCAATCTTTAAGCGCGCTTGCAATTGAAAATAAAAATCTTATCGTCGCAAAAACATTTTCAAAAATATATGGATTGGCAGGTGCAAGAATTGGCTATGCCATTGCAAATGTCAAAACTATTGAACAACTTAGCGAATTAAAATCTTGGTCAAATGGAAGTATAAGCATAGCGTCAACAGCAGCAGCATTGGCTTCTTTGAAAGACGAAAAATTTACATCAGAAACTTATTCTTTAAATCAAAAAGCAAGACAGTTTACAACTGATCAACTTAAAAAATTAAATCTTGTTTGTATTCCGTCTAATACAAACTTTCTTTACTTCTCACTGGCAAACTATAAAAAGGATTATTTTGAACAACTAAAGACTAATAATATAATTGGAACAAAAATATACGAAGAACAAGGCAAGTGGACAAGAATAACAGTTGGGACAATGCAAGAAATGCAAAAGTTTATTAGCGCAATAGTATAAACAGCTCCTGTTTTCATTTGTTATTATTTCACTAAATCATTGATTCATGAAAGCAATTAGTTCTCATTATTTTAAAGATGATGGTATAATTCCCAAAGTAACCTGCCCTTTATTTTATATAAAAATGTAATAGACTTATCAGATTCAACCGAATCGTAGAAACCAATTTCTAAATGAACAATCAATTACAAACCAAAACACATCAATGAAAATAGCAGCAACATTTTTAACTGCAAACATCCTCTCATTATTTTATCTTACCAGTTTTGTATACAATGCTATTGAGCAGGATAAAATAAATAACGATGAAACTACCCAAAAACATACTATTGTCATTACTTGGGCCTCTATTCCAGCAGGCAGCTTTACCATGGGGAGTGCTTCAAATGAAGATAATAGAAATGATAATGAAACTCAGCATCAAGTAACCCTGAGTGCTTTTAAAATGAGCAAGAACGAGATAACCTTTGAACAATACGATGCCTTTTGCGAAGCAACCAACCGCCGAAAGCCTAGCGACGAAAGATGGGGACGTGGCAAAAGGCCGGTAATAAATGTAAGTTGGGTTGATGCGAATGCATTTGCAGTATGGATGGGCTGCCGCTTACCCACAGAAGCAGAGTGGGAATATGCTTGCCGAGCTGGTAAAACAACACCGTTTAATAAAGGCAATAACATTACAACAGAACAAGCAAACTATGATGGAAATTACCCTTACAATAACAATACAAAAGACAAAATGCGCGGAAAAACAATTGAGGTAGGTAGCTTTGCGCCCAATGATTGGGGCTTGTACGATATGCATGGCAATGTATTTGAATGGTGCAGCGATTGGTATGGCAACTACCCTTCAACAGTACAAATCAATCCTGCAGGACCAAGCCAGGGATTTCTCCGCGTGTTTCGAGGCGGTAGCTGGGGTAATTCCGTAGGCAACTGCCGTGCGGCTAGCCGAAGCAACTACTGCATCCCAAGCTTCCACTGTAACCTCCTAGGCTTTCGCCTAGTTTACCTTAAATCCTGAGCTTTTATGCTGAAAAGTTTTAATTAAATTATTCCTCAACGTTGACTAAAAAAATCTAATTTATATTCTAGTTCTAGGCGGCAAAGAACCAATGCCAAAAGAGGAAATGAATTTATCCTACTACTAAATGAGTTAGTTGCTTTAGCTGAGCGAACGAAAAATCAATCATCATCAGTTCATATTCCATCCACCTATCCGACAGATGGAATTCTTCCGAACCATAGAATCAACTATTAGTTGTAAATTTAGCCTCAGCTAGCCAGACAGACGGAATTCTATTGTCCCAAATTCGTCGAGCCCTGACCATTATACCTAATTTTATAGACCACCAAAAATGAAAGATCAAATATTACATCATATTGACAATCCTAGTCAGCTTGAAAAGCTCTATCGAAACAATAAGACGGCTTTCAAAACGGAGTTCAATTTGATTTACCATGAACTAGCAGAAAATAAACTTGCACAATATTGGAATGAAAGGTTGAATTACGAAAGTTCAGAAATATCCTGGGGGAGCAATACAGAATTACTCTTTGTATTAATTGCTTCTTTGATA
>CANIMM010000320.1 GCA_947468255.1 Chitinophagaceae bacterium
CTTCCTCCGCAAAAGTACAGGCCTTTGATAGAACTTGTAAAATTGGCATGTCTTAAAAAAGCAGCCAATCTCGAATTGGAACTGGTGCCATACAAAGAGCCCATATACGAAGCGGTCTGCTGCTGAATCATGATGGGGTCAAGCGTATGTTCCGTTTCAATTTGGGCCGCTATATCCTCTCCTAGCATACGGCTCAGTTTAGCAAGTACATTTTTTCGCAATACTTCTTTCAGCCCCTCCCAGTTTTGACCAGCATCTGCTGGTGCATTTACCATTACAAACCAGTTCTCCTTTCCTTCAGGTGACTGACTGGTTTCCATTTTGGAAGTGATGTTAATGTAAACTGTAGGGTCGGCTGTTAACATGCCATCGGTAAATATGCAGTCAAATTCATTTTTGTATTCGCTGCTAAAAAATATATTGTGCAGTTCCAGTTGAGTAAATTCTTTTTTCATTCCCCAATAAAAAATGATGGCACTACTACTGCGTTCCTGGCGTAACACTTTTTTTGCCAAGATATGATTGGCCAGTAAATTTTTGTAGGTGAAATAGACATCGGCGTTGCTGACTACGATATTTGACAATACCATTTCATCATTTACAACCACCCCACTTACCCTTCCTTTTGAATGCAAGATTCGCTGAACCGGTGAATCAAAATGAAATTGAACCCCTTTATCAATGGCTAATTGATACAATGCATTGGTGATACTAATCATGCCGCCTTTGGGATAAAATGTGCCCTCGTTTTGTTCGAGGTGCGGAATCAAACTCAGCATGGCCGGTGTTTTGTAAGGACTGCTGCCATTGTAAGTAGCAAAGCGATTAAAAAGCTGTACTGCTTCGGCAGACTTGAATTTTGAACTATTGTACTGATGCAGGGTTTGAAAAAGGTAAGTTGCTTTTAGCGTTGACAATGCTTTTATAATTCTACGGTGCAGCCAAGTAGATACTCGGTGAAGGGAATTTTCTAAAAAAAGTGTGCCGATATTTTCATATAGCTTTTTTGATTGCTTCAGGTATTCAATTACTATCTCTGGGTCTTCATTGAGTTGCAGTTTCATTTCTTGCGCAAAATCTGCTGCATTGGTATAGGCTTTTACTTGTTTGCCATTTTCATAAAAATATTTATTGGCGATGGCAACAGGCTGATAGGAAAAATATTTGTTGAGTGACTCACCGGCTGTACTAAACAATTCCTCCATATTTTGAGGCTGCGTAAATAAGGAAGGTCCTGCATCAAATTTAAAGCCGTCTTTTTCGAAGGCAGATAATTTTCCACCTGGAAAACTATTTTTTTCAAACACCTCCACCGCATAACCTTTCACAGCCAATCGAATGGCGATTGCCAAGCCTCCAATTCCACTTCCAATTACAATTGCTTTTGAATCCTGCATTCTATGATTTGGTTGAATCGATTCGTTTTACAATAACTATACCTGGGCGAATAATACCGATTACCCTATGAACGTATTTGAAGTATTGTTTGCAAGGTAGGATTCTAGTTTTGGAAAAGCAATTTTGAACCAGCTGGTGTAAGCAGCCGGGTCGGACAGCAACATTTTATTTATCTCGGGTAGCGAGCGATAACAATAGTCGGCTACCTCCTCGGGGTTAGGGATTATTGTCCCGTCATAGTTACCTACCAACACATGATCAAACTCATATTCCGTTAGTCCATTATCAAAGCTGGTCTTATAAACAAAATCGAATACTTTTTGGAGTGAGGTGGTAAAGCCCATTTCTTCCTGCAGTCTTTTGGTGGCAGCGGGAATGGTTTCTAAACCTGGTTGGGGGTGACTACAGCAGGCATTGGTCCATAAACCAGGACTATGATATTTTGTAACCGCTCTTTTTTGAAGCAGCATTTCGCCTTTGTTATTGAAAATAAATACACTGAAAGCTCTGTGTAGTAAAGCTTTTTGATGAACCTCCATTTTTTCCATGACACCTATTGGCTGGTCGTTTTCATCTACTAAGATAACATCCATATTGTTGGTTTATAATATATTTAACTGGCTACGTAGACCTGCTTTGGCAACAATAAATGCCTTACCATAATTGGGAATACGAATCCGCTGTTCCATAATATTATTCGGTTTTGTCTTTTTTATTTTTCTAAAAAGCGATAAGTAATATTTGTAGGCAACATACACACCAAATCTTGCCTTCACGGGCAAGTTCAAGATGGCTTCATAGGCAGCTGCAAAATCTATGGCAATGTCTTCTTCAATTTGTTGTTTCATGGAAGGAGTAAAATGATTGAAATCCACCTCCGGAAAATAGGTCCTGCTGAGTTGTTCGAAATCTGCTTTTACATCCCTTAAAAAATTCACTTTCTGAAAAGCTGCACCCAATGATTGAGCACCAGGCTTAAGCTTTTCATAGCTTAGGGCATCACCTTCACAAAATACATAAAGGCACATCAGCCCCACTACTTCTGCACTGCCATATATGTATGCTTTGTAACCCTGGCTATTGTAACTAGTTTTATCCAAATCCATTTCCATGCTGGCAAAAAAAGCCTCGATCAATTCATTGGATATGCCGTATTTATTTACGGTGAGCTGAAAACTTTGCAGGATGGGGTTGAGGCTGATACCCCTTTCAATAGCGGAATAGGTATCCTTTTTAAACTCGGCTAATAATGCCGCCTTATCGTATTGATGGAAAGTGTCTACAATCTCATCTGCAAAACGCACAAAGCCATAAATATTAAAAATAGGGCTGCGCAGATCATGGTGCAATAATTTGATGGCGCTACTAAAGGAAGTGCTGTACCTTTCCGTGGTAGCCTTACTGCATTGCTGACTTAATTCATTAAAAAGATCAAACATTTTTACAATTTTTAACACAGGAAAATCTGGAATAAATTTTTATAACCCCCATCCTATTTTACTTCAATTACTGATTACCCAAAATGTTTTACTATTTCCTTCGCCACCACTTCTCCACTAATTAAACTAGGTGGAACTCCGGGACCAGGCACTGTCAATTGACCGGTATAAAACAGGTTGTTAACTTTTTTGCTGCGCAGGCCGGGTTTTAATACAGCTGTTTGCATCAACGTGTTGGCTAGTCCGTATGCATTTCCCTTAAACGAATGGTAATCCTTTTTAAAATCGCTCACGGAATAGGATTTTTTATAAACAATTGCATCCCTTACCGATTGACCGGTTCTGTTTTCAAATCGAGTTAAAATTTGGTCAAAATACTGATCCCTTAGCGCTTCGGTATCACCTTCCAAACCACTTGCCACCGGTATAAGAAAAAATAAATTTTCTCCTCCTTCAGGAGCTACGGTGGAATCTGTGACGGATGGCGTACACACATAAAACAAAGGAGCAGAGGGCCATGTTGGGTCCGTATAAATTTCTTTCCCATGTACATCAAAACTTACATCAAAGAATAAGGTATGATGTAAAACATTGCTTAATTTTTTATTCAATCCAACATAGTACAGCAATGAACTGGGGGCCATCACCCTTTTGTTCCAGTACTTCGCTGTATACGACTGATATTTGGGTAATAACAGATTGGTTTC
>CANIMM010000321.1 GCA_947468255.1 Chitinophagaceae bacterium
ACCTGTGCTTATTTTTTTCCTGATGGGAAACATATTTTGTACGGCTCAACCCATTTGGGTAGTAAAGAATGTCCTGCGGTTCCAGACAGAAGCAAGTACGGCAACAAATATATTTGGCCCATCTATGAGAGTTTTGATATTTTCAAAGCGGATATGAATGGAAAAATAGTGAAGCAGTTAACTCACAGCAAGGGCTATGATGCAGAGGCTACCATTTCACCCAAAGGGGATAAAATATTATTTACGTCTATGCGAGATGGGGATCTTGATTTGTATACAATGGATTTGAATGGAAATCATGTAAAGCGAATCACCAATACGTTAGGATACGATGGGGGTGCATGGTTTAGTCCGGATGGTAAAAAGATATTGTGGAGAGCTAGCAGGCCAACCACGGATGCTGAAATAAAGGAATACAAGGAACTATTGGCAGAAAACCTGGTAGCACCTACTCATATGGAGGTATGGATTGCCAATTCGGATGGAACGGAGGCGCGTCAAATTACATTTTTGGAACAGGCTAATTGGGCTCCCAATTTTACACCGGATGGGCAGCATATTATTTTTTGTAGCAACCATGAATATAAGCGGGGCTTCCCATTCAATATGTACCTGGCTGATTTAAATGGAAAAGGTATCGAAAAGATCAGTCGAGACAAAGGATTTGATGCATTCCCGATGTTTAGTCCTGATGGAAAAAAAATCATTTTCTGCAGTAATAGAAATAACGGCGGAACGAGAGATACCAATATATTTATTGCAGATTGGGTGAAATAGGAGGTCTTCCTCCGGTGACTCACCCCACCCGGTGACTCACCCCACCCGGTGACTCACCGGTTTCAATTTCTATGACTTCACAGTCTTTCATTTCTTTACCCTCTATTACGAAACGGATAAGTGTCCGAACTTTGTGCCATCCCTGTTTTCCCGCGGCACCGGGGTTCATGTGCAGGCAATTTAGCTGGTTATCGTACATTACTTTTAAAATGTGAGAATGCCCACTAATAAAGAGTTGTGGCTGATGAATCAATATTTCTTTTTTGGTTTCGGGGTTGTATTTAGGGGGGTATCCACCAATATGGCGCATCATTACTTTCACTTCCTCACACATAAAAACAATTTGTTCAGGATAAACAGATCTAATATCCTGTCCATCAATGTTGCCATATACCCCTTTTAATGGACGAAAAGCGTTGAGTTGATTGGCAATTTCAATCGTACCAAAATCACCTCCATGCCATAGCTGATCACAGTTTTTAAAATGTTCAAAAACAGTCTCGTCCAGTAAATGGTGGGTGTCTGATATGAGGCCGATACGGGTCAAATTATTTAATTGGAAACCATTGTAGTTGGGTAAGCGATGAAAAAGAAGTTGTAATTTTTGTAAAACTGGCCATTGAATTCCTCTTTAGATAAAGGGGCTTTGTGGGCATTAAAATACTCAATGGTAGAAATACCCATACCGCAATCTTCAAAAAGTTGGAAAATATCATCGGGAGTAGTTCCATATACATCTGCTGCACCAAGGCCAAATTCAAAGAGTACAAGCGGTTTGTTTTTTATCAATACATTTTTTGCTCCTTGTAGCACTTCATATTCTGCCCCTTCTACATCAATTTTTATAAGATCTATCTTCAGGTCTTCAGGTATTAAATCATCCAGTTTCTCTACCTGAACGGTTAGTAGGGTGGGTTGTTGGCTAAATTGGATATTTCTTTCACGGAACCCACTTACTGCAGGCCGCCCAGGGTAATAATTAAAACTGGTACTGCCTTTTGTTGAAGAAAGCGCATAATTATAGACCGTAGTATTGTCGGAAAATCTTTTCTTTAGCGAGTGATACAAATTAGGAATAGGTTCAAATGCAAAATGCTTTCCCTTGGGTGCCGCGGCTACTATCTCCATCAATATATGACCTAAATTGGCACCAATATCAATACAGTTCGAATTTTTTTTTAATTTTTTGCGAATTAGCGCTGTAGTCTGAAAATCATATTTGTCAACAGGTAATCGGTAAAATGCTTCAATCAGTTGGTAAACCTTGAATAAGGCTTTTTTTGAAATTACTTTGAACCAACCTGGTGCATATCTGCGTAAAAAATTCTTCATAATGTATTATCTAATGCTATCCTGCAGCGCTGGATATATTTTAGGCGGTAAATTTAATTGTTAATTCTCTATAAAGGCAAGGATTTAAAAAATCTTCTAAGAATTCATTTTATTACTTGCTTTATTTATCTCCCCTCAATGTTGGTAAATTGAACCAGGCGTTTACCAACAATGAGGTAAATCGGCTGTTGGATGGCTACTATTTTTTTATTTTAAGGGTTTTTCAGTGTCTGGACTATTTACTTTTCGTTAAAATTCACTATATTGGACTACAATAAAGCTTGCTATATGATTAAATTTCAGGAAATTGAAGTGGGTGATTACCTGTTGGCCGACAACGATGGGGACACATTAAAGGGTGAAGTGACCAACCTTAATGGTGATGAAAAGCAGGTTTGTGTGGATACAGGTACCCAGGAATTTTGGTTCGAGACCAGTCAACTGACTCCCATTCCTTTGGATGATCAGCAGCTTCGGGACCTCAAATTTTTACGAGAGGAGAATGAAGATGGTTCTGTAAAATATTTAAAAGGGGCTTTTCGGATGCTTCTTGCTGAAAAAGATAATTTTTCCACCATGGAAATATGGTACCGCGATGAACGACGACATATTCTGCATCCATTAAGCGTACACCAGTTGCAAAATCATTTTCATGATATGACCAAGGTTTTATTGAACGAGGAGTCTTATAACTAAACAACTTCTAGCGTAAACTAAGGGCGGTCAAAAATTGTTACCAACTAGCTTTACTAGTTAGATAGCAAGGGGTGGGGTACTTACTCTTACCTAATAATTTGCCCTAGAAGCATTGAAAATCCCCCAACTTTACAATATCTTTTGATAGCAACAGGTGCTCAGCGGAAACTTGCTTTACCTATTGGCTCATCTCATTTGGGGCATATACGCCGATTCCCAATGGCGGATTTGCAAAAAAAAGATTCAAATGTTGCTGTTTTTAAGTTCAAATGGGCAGTTTTTTACCCAAAAAAGAGGCGCAATTGCTAAATAGGTGATTTTTTTATTAATAATTAAATTAATCCTCTTATCTTTGCGCTCCAAAAATATGGCTAAGCAGGCACTCATTAAACAAGACGGTACAATTTTAGAAGCACTCAGTAATGCTATGTTCAAGGTTAAACTTGAAAATGGCCATGAAATTTTAGCTACTATTTCCGGAAAAATGAGAATGCACTATATTAGAATATTACCCGGGGATAAAGTAGGCGTGGAAATGAGTCCATATGACTTGACCAGGGGAAGGATAATTTTCAGGTATAAGTAATTCATTATCCTGCAACTAAACAAAACTGATTACTAATTAATAAAAAGAAATAACATGAAGGTTAAAGCTTCAATTAAAAAAAGAAGTGTTGATTGCAAGATCGTTAGAAGAAAAGGCGTCTTGTTTGTAATCAATAAAAAAAATCCCCG
>CANIMM010000322.1 GCA_947468255.1 Chitinophagaceae bacterium
AAGCCTTTTTATCAAAGGTTGAGCTAACCAATAGTTCATATCATTCATTTTTTCGTCGAATGATTTTAGTGGCGCTTTATGTAAAACTGGTGCGATATTCATATTCAGAATTGACTATAAAGTTACTTAAAATAATGCGTTTTAGAATGGTGTTTTCATGACACAACAAAGGACCCACGATTTAACGTAAGTCCTTGATTTTCATTTAGCGAGACCGGGATTTGAACCCGGGACCTCAGGGTTATGAAACCTAGGCTACCCCTAATTTATTATTTCTTCACCTCGTTGATCTCCAATAGTACACTGGCTCTTCTTCCGTTTACATCTGGATTAATTCCTACCGTCATCAAAAATTCGCCTGAATATGCATTGCTGTTATTGATAGATGATTTGACTCCAGGATAAAGATTGATTTCCTTTACCGTATACTGCTTAGCCCCATCTAGTCCTTTTAGCTGAATGGGCTTGGGTGATGCAGATGGCATAAATCGGGTATTGGTAAGATAGTTAAATACTACTGCCCGGCTTTTATCCAAATTGGCAAACATCAGTGATGCCATTGGATTTTGATTTGGATTTACCAATCGATAAAGATCACCATGCCAAACAAGATCGCTGATTGACTGATAGGTTGCTACTGCCTGTTGGCTGAACTGCAGATCTTTTTCACTCAATTTATCTACCACAATATCATACCCTAATTTGCCCATCATTGCCACATCTGTTCTAAATTTTATCGGCAAGTTGCTCCAGTCTGTTACATGATTACAACTTGCAATGGCTGGATAAAAATAGCTGTTCTCCCATTGAATAAAAATACGTTCTACCGGATCGGTATTATCACTTGGCCAATACTCCGTAAAGTATTGCAGTGCGGCATAATCTACACGACCGCCACCACCACTACACAACATCATTGGCACAGTAGGATATTTTGCTCTTAACCTTTCTAATACTTTGTATAAACCCTTTACATAATCCACATACAACTGAGATTGTGGTAATCCCATCTTTTGTAGGTAAGCAGAATGAGCGTTAAAAATAACCGAATTACAATCCCACTTCACAAAAGCAAGTGTAGGGTTTTTGGTAAACAAGGTATCCAATACACCAAACACAAAGTTTTGTACGGCAGGATTAGATAGATCCAATACCAACTGATTTCGGTAATACTTTTCCGGACGATCGGGCTGAGTAATTACCCAGTCCTTATGTTTTTCATACAACTCACTTTTAGGATTCACCATTTCTGGCTCTACCCATATGCCAAATTTTACACCTGCTGCATTTGCTTCTTTTACAAGGTAGCCAATACCATGGGGGAGTTTTTTTGCATTCTCCTGCCAATCACCCAAACCAGAGCGATCCCCATTGCGTGGATATTTATTTCCAAACCAGCCGTCATCCAGTAAAAACATATCCACCCCTAATTTTTTGGCTCCTTTGAAAAGACCAGTCAGTTTATTTTCATCAAAATCAAAATAGGTAGCTTCCCAGTTATTTAATAAAGTAAGCCTCGAGCCTTGTCCATCCAGCAGGCGGTATTTTGTTGCCCAATGATGCAGATTACGGCTCGCCTCACCTTTACCATTATCCGAAAAAGTATAAATGAAAGCTGGGGTAGTAAATTCTTGCGCAGGTGCCAATGTATATTCCGAAGCATAAGGATTGATGCCTGCAATCAAGCGTAAATTTTTAAAAACATCTACCTCAAAATCAATTTTAAAATTGCCCGACCATGCAAGCTGCCCTAATAAAACCTTACCCTCATTCTCTGTAGCTGGTTTATCAAACGATACCATAAAAGTGGCTGGCTCCATCAAATTGGCCCTGGTTCCCAACTTAGTATCAATCGATTTGATGCCATGCGTCAAATGATCCTCCTCTGGTTTCATCTCGTTGCCCCAAGTTCCATTGTAATGCGTGAGGTAATACTCATCTGCCAGAAAATATAAATTCGCCGAAGCATATTTCTGCATGCGGATCGGTTTTTTTTCGCTGTTTTTTATAACACTCCATTGCTCAACCACATTTTCTTTAAAATAGGTTTTATAGAATAGGGTGATTTCATCTAAATACAGCGGGTCTCTCAATAATACACTGGTAACCGTTATATTTTCATCCAGCTTTTTTGTTTCGCTACTTACATATTTCAAGTCGAGCGACATATTGCCATCAGCATGTGTTATCTGCACTGCGGGCTCTAGCAGGTTGAAAGTGCCGGCTGGTGTATACGCTGAATTAAAAGTGAGCATATTGTCACTTATCAAATGAAACTGCTTTGTTATGGCATCATATTCCAACTTATTTGAAAGGCGTTTGCCAAAATATACTATGCCCAACCTTGCATCTTTATCTGTTTGTAAAATCAGTACATTTTTTTGCGTTTCAATTGGAATGGTAACGATGGCCTGGGCAAAACTACTCGCGCTGGCAATCATCAACAATAGCAATAAAAAAAATTGAGCGCCGGCTGCACAACAGCCAACAATTTTACGTAGGCCACTATTTACTTTGTTTATCATTTCAGCATTCATTGCTATTTTATTGGATGGTTGTTTTGTAAAAATCATTTTTGATATAGGTTGATTGATTGAATACATTTATGCTGATAAAATAGATAAGATAAAAAGATTTGACGATTATACTTTACTGCAACGTTTTATTTAATTTTTTGGAGCAGCCAGTTACCTACTTTGCCGCCCTGCAGCTGTCCATTAGTAATTGCATCCATAAAATGTATGCCACCATAAAATCTAGAAACGCCCGCCTCCTCTGCTGCCTTATTAAAAGACTGAAAGTCTCTCGAAGGTAATCCGTAAACAACTTCCACATCATCGGTATAAGAAAAATTGTCGCCAAAATAATGAGTAAGAATTACTGCAGATGCAGCTGAAATAACAGAATGCCCACTAAGGTATTCTGGAAAGGGGGGCGTTTGCAATAGCGGCTCCCATTGGGGATCTATGTATTTTCGGATAGCCGTTTCAGGTCGAACGCGATTGCTTCTGTATTTTTCATCCCAGCAACAGATAAAAGCATCCATTAAACCAATTGAAACGGAAGTGTAAATTTGCAAGGATTCTTCAAAACCTTTATTTGCCTTCGCACAAGCAATGCCTGCAATACCCAGCCAATGAGCCCCCGGTGAAATTTTCTTTATCCCATATTGAAGATGGCCGCCATTCTGAACAGCAAAGGGATTGCAATCCCAAAAAGCGGCAATCAACCGATGATTTTCTGTTAATCCAGTTCCCTCCTCATATACCGCTTTCGTTAAATTATAGAATGGGGAACCTTTTACAGCACTAAATGCTGTAGGCGGCGAAGGTTTAAATTGACTCGATGAATCTAAAGAAAACGGCCGTACTGTTTTAAAGTAGGGTTCTACCGCAGCCATAAAAGCCGGAGGCGTTGGATACCAATATCCTTCTTCTGTATGTGCGGTATATCTCACCAAATTGCTGATTTTATTATATCCATCCGCCTTGGCATAAGCCATTATTTGCTTACTAATATCCTTTGCATAATTCAAC
>CANIMM010000323.1 GCA_947468255.1 Chitinophagaceae bacterium
GGGGCTGGCTGGGAAATTATGTAGGATTCCTGGGGTACTACAATCCATTTACTGGGGAGGGGCAGGTGAATACCACCGTGCCTGGTTTTATACAACCATTTACCAATTGTCACGAAATAGCCCATCAGTTGGGCTATGCCAAAGAGAGTGAGGCTAATTTTGTAGGGTATTTAGCGGCCACCGCTTCCAAAGATCCTGCCTTTCATTATTCGGCTTATCTCGATCTTTTTTTATACGCCAACGGTAATTTGTATTATACCGATTCATTGGCTGCAAAGGCTTTTGCAAAACAATTACTGCCTGCCGTTAAGTCGGATTTAAAGGAATGGAGGCAATTTACTATTCGCCATAGAAACCCCATTGAACCAGTGGTACGATGGATTTACGGGGCCTATTTGCAAAACAATCAACAGCCCTCCGGAATTATGAGTTATGAACAAGTAACTGGTTTACTGATTGCTTACCATAAAAAATTCGGAAAAATATAAATAGGTTTGTAGCGTTGATTTTTATTGTAGCTATTATTTTAACTATTCCAATCATTCATTAAAAAAACAGTTTTTACATTATGAAACTATTAGTCTCTGTTACTATCACTTTATTGGTGGGTGCTCTAGGCGGGTTTTTTACCTCCTCGGCGGTGAATGGTTGGTATGCGCTGGCCAATAAACCATCCTTCAATCCACCCAATTGGATTTTTGCTCCGGTATGGACCTTGTTGTATTTATTGATGGGCATTGCCCTTTACCTGGTATGGAAAAGTGATACAGCTCAAGGACTGAAGCGAATGGCCATTGGCTTGTTTGCCATCCAGTTGGTATTGAATTTTTTCTGGTCTATCATTTTCTTTTATGCACATCAGCCAGGCTGGGCTTTTGTAGAAATCATTGTTTTGTGGACTATGATTTTACTGACGATTCTATGGTTTGGCAAAATTTCCCCTGTGGCAGCATGGTTGCTGGTGCCCTATATTAGCTGGGTAAGTTTTGCTTCGGTGCTTAATTTTTCAATTTGGAAACTGAATTGATTGGAGAGTGGCTACTCTGTTGTGGGAATAAGGTCAACGCAGATTTTGTATTCTATTCAATTAGCAAAAAATAGCAATCCGGTTCACGCTTTAAAATCAAATCAATGCGAGCAAAGCTGAAGTATACCACTTTTTGGAAATTCTGGATTTTTTTATTGGGCATTTTGTTTTTTACAGATTTAGTGGTGGATGCCCAGTTGATTGCCGGTGACAAAATAAGCCAAGATTTCAAGGCTTTATTGAATAGACCTTCGGTAGCCCCCAGGCCTTCGTTTCAATCTTTTTCCACCGATTCGGTATTGGTAGAAAGGGGGGCCTTTTATTCTGAAGCCAATGAGAAAGTGCCTATGCTGATATATAAACCTGTTTTGGGTGGAATGAAAAAGCTTCCTATTGTCATTTGCCTTCATGGTACCGGCGGTAGTAAGGAGAATGCAGATATGAAGGACTTACTGTATCGTTTTTCGAAGTTGGGTTTTATGGCGGTAGCAATTGATGGAAGGCATTTTGGTGAAAGGTTGAATACATTGCCGGGGCATAATAATTACGAAGAAGCCATTATAAAAGCATGGCAAAATAAAGACAGCGCTCACCAGCAGCATCCTTTTTACTTTGACACCGTATATGATTTATGGAAGCTGGTAGATTATTTATGTACGCGTTTAGATGTAGATAGCTCAAGGATAGGGATGATGGGGATTTCAAAGGGCGGTATTGAAACATGGATGGCAGCATCTGTAGACAAAAGGATAAAAGTGGTCGTGCCGGTGATTGCAGCGCAAAGCTTTCGTTGGTCGCTGGAAAACAATCGTTGGCAGGGGCGTGCAAAAACAATTTGGGGTGTACATGAGCAGGCTGCAAAGGATCGGGGGGATACTGGCGTTAATCAGCAAAATGTAGCAGCGGTATGGAATAAATTGTTGCCAGGAATTACAGGTGAGTTTGATTGTCCTTCGATGATAGGGCTATTTGCACCACGTCCTTTGTTGTTATTGAATGCTGCAAAGGACCAAAACTGTCCTTTGCCGGGGGCAAAACTGGCTTTTGATGCTGCTACCAAGAGTTATCGGCAGCGTAATGCATTGAATAAATTAAAGATAGATGTAGAGCCGAATGAGCCGCACCGATTTACTCCTAGGCATAAGGAAATGGCGATTGCTTGGTTTAAGCAGTGGCTCTAAATAAATAGTGAATGGCAAGTGTATCACGATACCCTCCCAAATTATAGAATAAAAAAATGCAAGAAATATTTATACAAGACAAAACATTTGACACAAACGATCTGCTGACAAAAGGCGAATACGAAAACTGCATTTTCAATAGTTGCAACATTGCCGAAACCGACCTTTCGGAATTTAAGTTTATTGACTGCACATTTAACGGTTGTAATTTCAGTTTAGCAAAACTCAACAAAACAGTGTTTCGGGATGTGAAATTCAAAGATTGCAAAATGTTGGGACTTCGGTTTGACACATGTAACGAGTTTGGACTTTCTTTTACATTTGACGGTTGCCAACTCAATCATTCTTCGTTTTATAAAACGAAAATAAAAAAGTCGATTTTCAAAAATTCGCAACTACAAGAAACAGACTTTGCAGAAGCCGACCTGACAACTGTGGTGTTTGACAACTGCAATTTGGCACAAGCGATTTTTGACCACACGATACTCGAAAAAGCTGACTTTCGGACTTCTTACAATTATTCTATTGACCCAGAAATGAACCGAATTAAGAAAGCGAAATTTTCTATTTTAGGCGTTTCAGGACTTTTAGACAAATATGATATTGATATAGAAAAATGACACCAAGGATTGAAATAGTAAGCGAAAAAAAGATGTCATCTCGCTAAAACTAATCAAAAACTGTTTTTCCACATCATGCTCTCTACTGGCTTATTGGGCTGCCCGCTGTATTTGGCATTTTTCTTTTCATTGTATTTTACCTCTATCACCCCGTCTACCGGAAAATAGATCAGTTGACCGATCGGCATACCAGCGTATACTCTAACCGGTTGTTTAACCGAAATCTCTAGTGTCCAGTTACCGCAAAATCCTACATCGCCCTTGCCGGCTGTGGCGTGGATATCGATGCCCAATCTGCCCGTACTAGACTTTCCTTCCAAAAAGGGAACATGTGCATGCGTTTCGGTATATTCTTCGGTAACACCCAAATAAAACTCATGAGGCAATAATAAAATTCCCTCTTCGGGTATGTCGAAATGCTCAATGGTATTGTGCTTTTTGGCATCCAATTCCTTATTGGTGTAGGTAGCCAGCGATCTGCCCAAATGCACGTCGTAGCTGTTGCTTCCCAAACATTCTCTGTTGTATGGGACTATTTTGATGGTACCGCTTTCCATTTCTTCTAAAATTCTCGTGTCGCTCAGGATCATGTCAGGTTAATTGGTTTAAAGGTTTTATGCGTTACTTTGCCAAGGGTTGATTGGGAAATTTGCCAACTCCATTACGGGTGCAAATATTCATTCAAATTCCTGCAATCAA
>CANIMM010000324.1 GCA_947468255.1 Chitinophagaceae bacterium
AGTGCAGTGAATGTTTCTATTACAGGAAATGTTCGTGGCAAAAATGCCAAATTTAGCTGGATTGATTTTAATGAAACCGAACTAAAAGGCACTTTTTTAGGTTATCCTGAAAGAGAAAATGTTCCTGAAAATATCAAAGAACAGTTGATTGTAGAATTGTATAGCAAGTAAAACGCTCCTGGTTTTATCTGACTTGGAATCAATTTAGGTAAAGAAAAGGGTGTTCAACCTTGCTCCATAATACAAATAAGTGACACATTGATGTTTAGCCGTGTTACTCAATTAGGTGACATATTTATTATTTAAAATAAAACAACAAAATACAAATGGCCATTTTAAATTTTGTTAAGCCCGATAAAATTGTTCTTCAAAAAGCAAATGATTTTGAAGCTCAATTCGAATTCCGCCCGCTTGAACCTGGTTATGGTGTTACAATCGGTAATGCATTGCGTCGTGTATTGCTCAACTCTCTAGAAGGGTATGCAATCATTGGTATCAATATAGTGGGAGCTGACCACGAGTTTGCCACCATCAAAGGGATTACCGAAGATGTTACTGAAATTATTTTGAATCTGAAGCAAGTTCGTTTCAAGAAGAAAGTGGAGCATGAAGTGGGTACAGAAAAAATCACTCTTTCTTTAAAGAACAAGACTGAATTTACTGCTGCAATGATCGGAGAAGCTTCTCCTACCTTTGAAGTAATGAATCCTGAATTGATTCTTTGTGTGATGGACAGTAGCGCAAAACTTGATATTGAAATTACAATAGGAAAGGGTCGTGGCTATGTTCCGGCAGAAGATAACAAGGAAAAAAATTCACATTTTGGTTATATAGCGGTGGATGCAATCTACACGCCGATAAAAAATGTAAAATACACCATCGAAAATACGCGTGTTGAACAACGTACCGATTTTGAAAAGTTGATCATGGAAGTGATTACCGATGGAACCATCCATCCGGAAGAAGCAGTTAAGCAAGCAAGTCGTATTTTGATTCAACATTTGATGATCATCACTGATGAAAACATCACTTTTGATACAAAAGAAGATAAGAAAGAAGATTTGGTGGATGAACAAACTTTGCAATTGCGTAAAGTGTTGAAAACACCTTTAGAAGACTTAGATCTTTCTGTACGTGCCTTTAATTGCTTAAAAGCAGCGAAGATCAACTCATTGAGTGAGTTGGTTCAGTACGAACAAGAGGACCTGATGAAATTCAGAAACTTTGGTCAAAAATCTTTGAGTGAAATTGAGCAGGTGTTGAATGAAAGAGGACTTGGTTTTGGAATGGATCTGAGCAAGTTGAAACTTGATGACGAATAAACGAAGTTGAGCATTGAAAACTACATCGCTTCATTGCGCTGCCTGTTTTTAAAGCAATCATATTATATTTGAGTAATTACTAACACTAAGTAGCCTATAAATCCTGACACGGTATAGGTGAATAAAAACTACCTATCATGCGTCACGGAAATAAGAACAATAATTTAAGCAGAACTGCTTCGCACAGAAAAGCACTCCTAATGAACTTGGGTTGCCAGTTGATCATGAATAAAAGGATCACTACTACCCTTGCTAAGGCAAAGGCTTTGCGTACATACATCGAGCCATTGATTACCAAAACTAAGCATACTGCCAGTAAGGAGTCAATCATGCACAATCACAGAATTGTATTCAGTTATTTAAACGATAAAGTGGCAGTTAAGGAATTGTTTACCGTAGTTGCCCCTAAAGTTGCTAGCCGACCAGGTGGTTATACTCGTGTAATCAAATTAGGCCAAAGGATTGGTGATGCAGCTGAAATAGCCATGATTGAGCTAGTTGACTTTAATGAAATTTACGGTAAAGGAGTTGGTGTAGCAGCTGTTGCTGAGCCTGCTAAAAAAACCAGACGTAGCGCAGTTAAGAAAAAAACAGCCGATACATCCTCTGTTGAAGAAGCTACGGAAGTAAAAGCAGATGATGCAGCTGGTACTGATACAGAAGATAAAGCGGAAGCATAAATTGAAAAAATAAAGTTTATATAAGGCTCCGATTTTATTATCGGAGCTTTTTTTGTATAAAATTGTTAGTACTGATTTTTCGTGACTTTCTCTTAATTTGCAGCTCAATGTTGAGGAGTCTAATTTGAATGAGTTTTTTATTTTGTGCAAAAAAAAATTATTAAATAACCCATCGAATTGTTTTCTTTGCAAAACTTTTAAATAATAATGACAGTTACATCCCTTATTAAGCCAGCTATCCTATTACTCAATGATGGCACCGTTTTTCATGGTAATTCCTTTGGAAAAATTGGGACTACAACCGGTGAAATATGTTTCAATACTGGAATGACCGGCTACCAAGAAGTATTTACCGATCCTAGTTATTACGGTCAGGTCCTCATTATGAACAATGTGCATATAGGTAATTATGGCACTAAGGAATCGGATGTAGAAAGCAGTGGTGTAAAAGTGAAGGGAGTAATTGGCAGAAATTTGGAGGAGCAATATTCTAGATTTCTTGCTGACGATTCTTTACATTCTTACTTTGAAAAACAGCAGGTAGTGGCTATTGACAATGTAGACACCCGTGCATTGGTTGCCCATGTTCGTGTGCAGGGCGCCATGAATTGCATTATTTCTTCAGAAATTTCAGATATTAAAATATTAAAGGAACAACTGTCAAAAGTTCCTTCGATGGATGGTTTGGAACTGGCTTCGGTGGTTTCCACCAAAGAGCCTTATTTTTTGGGAAATCCAGATAGCGAAATCCGAGTGGCGGTATTGGATTGCGGGGTTAAAAAAAATATTTTAAATTGTCTTGTTGAAAGAGGAGCTTATGTTAAAGTTCACAATGTGGCTACTAGTTTCGATGAGTTAAAAGCGTTTAAGCCTAGTGGATATTTTATTAGTAATGGTCCTGGTGACCCTGCTCCACTTGATTTTGTAGTGAACACAGTAAAGCAAATTTTAGCCGCCAATATGCCAATATTTGGAATCTGTTTGGGGCACCAGTTGCTCGCTCTGGCCAATGATATCCCTACTTTTAAAATGCATCATGGTCATCGTGGATTAAACCATCCAGTCAAGAATATGATTAGCGGAAAATGTGAAATCACCACTCAAAACCATGGTTTTGGGGTAGATCCCGAAGCAGTAAAAACTTCAGAAAAGGTTGAAATCACTCACCTAAATTTGAATGATAATTCAATTGAAGGCATAAGGGTAAGGAATAAACCGGCTTTTTCTGTGCAATACCATCCGGAAGCCACTCCTGGTCCGCATGACAGTAGGTATTTATTTGATGAGTTTATAGCTTTATTGAAAAAATAATTCCATAGGGGAAAAATCATGGGCTTGAAAGGTTCTTAATTTTAACTAAATACCCCTTTGGGGTTGGGTATATGAAAATAGCAATTATTAACGGACCTAATTTAAACCTCTTGGGTGTTAGGGAACCCGGTATTTATGGTACTGAGTCTTTTGAACTTTATTTCGAAAAGCTAGTATCGAA
>CANIMM010000325.1 GCA_947468255.1 Chitinophagaceae bacterium
AATGATTTTGGATACTTGTACTTTGGGTTACAAGCCAGAATAATATCCCCGACGATAGCACAAAGGTCTTTGTAGGGCTTAAAAAACTGATGTTGATTGTCTTCTCCAACCTGCTTGGTTAAGTAGGCTTTCGATCCCTCTGAAATTACGATTTGATAAAGTAACCTTTCATTTACATAATTGGTTGTGGCATCATCTTCCACTGTTGTTGCCAACAGCTTTATTACTTTTTTTAACTTCACAACAGGGTTAGTGATATTGTTGGTCTGAAAACTGATCTGGTACTCAAGCCAGCCCCAATACCAAGCTATAATATAGATTAGCAAGAGATGTTTGTTTTCAAAATATCGGTAAATCCCCGCCTCCGTGGTGCCTATATCCTCGGCGAGCTTCTTAAAAGTAAAGGCCTCAAAACCATGTTGAGCAATCAACTGAATGCTATGCTTAATAATATTCCTTCCCAATACAGTATGTTCTGGATTACGGAGAAATAAATCCTCATTCATTTTAATTTGTAACTGCAATTTCATTTCTAGCTGTATTTATCCCCTATTCTGATATAAGTGATAAAGGTAAGATAAAAAATTTTTACAATTATTTATGATAGTATTACTATCTTTTAAAATAATTCTCCTATCTTCACTCAATAATCTTAAACATATGAAGCAACGTAACTTATTCAACAATTTAAAAAACGATTTGCCAGCCAGCATAGTGGTATTTTTTGTTGCCGTTCCCCTATGCCTTGGAATTGCACTAGCATCAGGCGCTCCCTTGTTTGCGGGCATCATTGCAGGCATTGTAGGTGGCATTGTATGTGGTTTTGCAAGTGGTTCCCCATTGGGAGTAAGTGGCCCTGCCGCTGGATTGGCAGTAATCGTGTTAACCTCTATTGCAGCTCTTAACGGTTCATGGACAGCGTTTTTAACAGCTGTTCTTTTGGCGGGTGTTTTCCAATTAATTTTGGGATTCGCAAAAGCGGGTTTCATTGCCTATTTTTTCCCTTCCTCCGTCATAAAGGGAATGCTTACCGGTATTGGGTTGCTGATCATATTAAAACAAATTCCTCATGCATTGGGGTGGGATAAGGATGCATTCGGCGATGATGAATTTTTTCAGGCCGATGGGCAAAATACCTTTTCTGAAATTTTTAAAGCTGTTGATTTTATTACACCAGGCGCTATGCTGATTGGCGTTATTTCATTGGCAATACTTATATTTTGGGATAAGGTTTTAAGCAATAAAAACAAGATTTTCAACATCATTAATGGACCGCTTGTGGTAGTGGTAGTTGGCATTATCATGTTTAATTTGTACAAAAACGGCCTGCTGAATTTTAGCCTGAATGCCAAGCAAGTGGTAGCAGTTCCGGTACCAGACTCAATCTCCGCATTCTTTGGTCAATTTACCCTGCCCGATTTTTCTGCACTCGCAAATTTGGAAGTATGGAAAATTGCCATTGTAATTGCTATCGTAGCTAGTCTGGAAACTTTGCTTTGTGTAGAAGCAACTGATAAGCTGGACCCCGATAAAAGAATTACGCCAACCAACAGAGAACTGAAAGCACAGGGTTTAGGAAATATTATTTCTGGATTAATCGGTGGCTTGCCAGTTACCCAAGTTATTGTTCGCAGTACGGCAAATATATCCTTTGGGGGAAAAACAAAATTATCTGCAATTCTTCATGGCGTTTTTCTATTAATTAGCGCCTTAACAATAGCGAGTGTATTAAACATGATTCCACTGGCAAGTTTGGCAGCCATCCTTTTAATGGTAGGTTACAAGTTAGCAAAGCCATCGCTTTTCAAGGAGATGTATAAATTAGGCTGGGAACAATTTATTCCCTTTACAGCCACTGTTATTGCCATATTGGCGACCGACCTTCTAAAAGGAATAACCGTAGGACTGCTATTTGGTATATTTTATACCCTTCGACATAGCTATCGCAACTCGCATCATTTAAAGGACACAGAAAAAAGCGAAAATGGGCAAGAAATCCATCACATAGAGCTTGCTCAAGAAGTCTCGTTTTTTAATAAAGCAAGCGTGATGAGTGTATTAGATGCCATTCCTGCCAACTCAAAAGTAATTATTGATTGCTCTAAGTCTAAGTCCATTGCTTATGATGTAATTGAATTGATAAAAAACTATGAAATAAATGCAAAGACAAAAAACATTGCTGTTGAAAAAATAAATTTTAAAGGTTCTTAAAATGAAATGTAAAAAGAGTCATATCATTCTTACAGTAGTTTGTCTGTGGTTTGCCATACCTGCCATCGCACAAAAAAGCGATACGGGAAATTGGTTCATTTACTTTGGAAACCAAAAGATCAATAAAAAATGGAATTGGCATAATGAACTGCAGTATCGAAATTATAATTTCATAGGTGATCTCAACCAATTGCTTTTAAGAACAGGTATCGGTTACAACCTTACAGAAAACAATAACAATATTTTATTAGGGTATGGTTTTATAAATACACAAAAATACCTGCCAAATTCAAAAGAGAAGATTGGTACAAACGAGCATCGGATATTTCAGCAGTTTATCACAAGACAAAGTTTTAACAAAGTATTCATCCAACATAGATATAGAATAGAAGAACGTTTTTTTTCAAATGATTTTCAAATGAGGTTTAGATATTTTTTAGGAATCAATATTCCTATCAATAAACCCAAAATAGAAAAAAATGCTTATTACTTATCTGCCTATAATGAAATTTTTATGAATGCTCAACAGAATATTTTCGATAGAAATCGATTATATGGAGCAATAGGATATGTTATCAATAAAAACATCAGGATAGAAGCTGGATATATGTCACAAACATTAGAAGTAAACAATAGGAGTCAATTTCAAATAGTACTATTCAATAGTATTCCACTCTTTAACAATTAAAATTAAATAAATGAAAACATTAACCAAAGAAATGCAAACTGCCATTACTCCTTTAATGGCTTTGGAATTATTACAAGAAGGGAACAAAAGATTTGTAAATAACTTAAAAGTAAATCGTAACCTTTTACAACAAGCGAATGAAACCTCCGACGGACAACATCCTTTTGCGGTAATCCTAAGTTGTATAGATAGCCGAACATCTGCCGAATTAATCTTTGACCAAGGATTAGGTGATATTTTTAGCGTTCGTATTGCAGGTAATATTATCAACGAGGATATTTTGGGTAGTATGGAATTTGGCTGTAAAGTTGCTGGCTCAAAAATTATAGTTGTTTTAGGACATACCAAATGTGGAGCAGTAAAAGGTGCTTGCGACCACGTAGAAATGGGCAATCTTACAGCACTGCTATCTAAAATTCGTCCCGCTGTGGATGATGAAGAGACTATAACACAAAACCGCAATTCAAATAATGCTGAATTTGTAGAAAAAGTATCCGTTATAAATGTTAAACGAACTGTCAAATCAATTTTGCAACGCAGTCCAATTTTAAAAGAAATGATTGAAAAAGGGGAAATAGGAAT
>CANIMM010000326.1 GCA_947468255.1 Chitinophagaceae bacterium
GTCCTACAATCACATCCCCTTCCCTAATTTTATCATTGCTGATTACTTTATTTTTTGGAAAACGGCATGTCATGGTCCCATTGACCGCAATGGTACGAACCACATCACCCACGTCGGCCGTTTCGCCACCCAAATAATGAATATGTACGCCATGATTTTTTAGTTCATCGAATAATTGCTGGGATCCATTAATAATTTGAGACAAAACCTCTCCCGGAATAATGGTTTTGTTTCGGTCAATGGTGGAATTGAAAACAATATTATCATATACGCCCACACAAAGTAGATCATCCAGATTCATTACAATTGCATCCTGCGCAATTCCCTTCCAAATGCTGATATCGCCCGTTTCCTTCCAATATAAATAGGCAAGAATACTCTTCGTTCCAGCACCATCAGCATGCATCACACTTACAAAATCATCGGCACCTCCCAAATAATCAGGATATATTTTACAAAAAGCATTTGGATAAAGCCCCTGATCCAGATGTTTGGTAGCAGCATGCACTTCTTCTTTTTGGGCGGAAACCCCCCTTTTATTATACAGACTCATGATATTAATTGTACTGCAAAACTATATTTCAATTATCAATTATCCATTAATTAATTTTCAGGTAGTTTTGCACCAATTTATATGACTGTTTATACCAACCTACAAGAGCTCCCGATTTTCAATAATGCCGTGATCACGATCGGTACTTTTGACGGGGTACATTATGGGCACCAGCAGATCCTGGAATTAATGAAATCAGCTGCAAAACAAGTGAATGGCGAAACGGTCATCATTACCTTTCACCCCCATCCCCGCAAGATTATTGGTAACCACAAAGCCCCGGTATACTTATTGAATACCCTTGATGAAAAGATCAACTTACTTGAAAAACATGGCATCGATCACCTAATAATTGTTCCTTTTACCGAAAAATTTGCCCAACAACTGGCAGAAGATTATATCGCTGAGTTTTTGGTTAACACTTTTCATCCCCATACCATCATCATTGGGCACGACCATCGATTTGGCAAAGATCGTACCGGTGACTTTCAGTTACTCAAGGATAAGGCACCCGAATTTGGTTATGAAGTAAAAGAAATTCCTGGCTACATGCTAAAAGACATCACCATCAGTTCCACCAAAATAAGGGAAGCCCTTTTAATTGGTGACATTGAAACAGCGCATGATTTACTGGGGTATGACTATTTCTTTACTGGAAAAGTAGTGGTAGGAAACCAACTCGGCAGAACAATTGGATACCCTACAGCTAACCTACAAATAGCCGATGAAAATAAACTGATACCGAGCAACGGAGTATATGCAGTATTAGTAACGAATGAAAAATTAAAGATCAACCGGCAGGGCGGCATGATGAACATCGGCTTTCGGCCGACTGTGGAAGGAACCCTACGAATGATTGAAATAAATATTTTCGATTTCGATCAAACCATTTATGGTGAAACACTCACTGTCACTTTAAAAAAACACCTACGCAGTGAAGCGAAATTTTCCGGACTAGATGCTTTGAAAGTACAACTGGAAAAAGATAAGCAAGCTGCATTGAAAGCATTACTGAATGGGCAATAATAATTGGCAAATGGCAAAATCAATCCCAGCATCACCCCATCATTTTCACTACCATTTCCTTCAGTAGGGATGCATCTGAAGTGCCGGTACTATTGACTCCTACACTTTTTAAATTATATTCATGTAGCAATAGCAACGATCGCTCTACTCCTTCATAACCATACATTTTTGCAGTAGCCATCGCCTCTTTTACAGCATAGGGATTGTTATAAAAAAGTGGTCTCAATGCTGCCTCAGATTTATCTGCCATTCCGAAAATAATATACAGCTTACTAAAGAAACCATACAAGGCAGGAAGCACTAATTGAATAGGCGCCGCTTTTGGATTGCTCTCAAAATATTGGATAATTTGAATCGCTTTTACCAAATCCTTTTTACTCATAGCAGCCTGCAATTCAAACGCATTGTATTCTTTACTAATCCCTACAAATTTTTCAATATCATCTTCAGTGATGTTTTTTCTATCACCCAGATTGAGGGTTAATTTTTCCAATTCATTTACAATCCGGCTAAGGTCGCTACCTAGGTGTTCGGTTAATAACTGGATTGCTTTTGATGACATCGTAAAATTCTGCGATTTCAAATAATCAGCCACCCATTCTACCAGCTTGTAATCCCTTATTTTTTCAGAGGTAAATAGTTCACATTCCTTTTTAATAAACTTGCCTAGCTTGGTTGTTTTATTAATGGTTTTTTCTTTGTGACTAATTATAAAAATGGTAGAAGCTAACGGGTTTTTAATGTAATTTTCAAGCTTTTCCAGGTCCTTCATCTGCTGCGCTTCTTTGAGTAATACCACTTGCTTTTCAGCAAACATTGGATAACGCATACAAGCATTTACCACATCGCTCCAGTTGGCATCCTTTCCATAAAATACCGATCGGTTAAAGCCTGCCTCACTCTCCGGCAATATTTTATGCTCCGCATAATTCATCAACAGGTCAATATAATAGTCCTCTTCTCCCTCCAACCAATAGACTGGTTTGAACAGTTTCTTTTTCCAATCCCCTATTATTTTTTCTGCAGACATATGGATTCAAAAATACAATAAAAAAAGCTACGGTTGGCCCTCGGTTAAATAGTCTTCCATTGCTAATTGCCTAGGCTTACAAAAAAACCCGGCAATTGCCGGGTTGTAAATAATTTATTTCAATATAAGTGTTTGTCTAGATCCGCCCACTACAAAATCGGCTAATTAGTTTAAAGACCTGAAATCCACTGGAACCAGCTTACTCACCCCAGGCTCCTGCATGGTTACACCATAGATCACATCCACCGCACTCATTGTTTGCTTATTATGGGTAACAATGATGAACTGGCTATTTTCGCTAAACTGCTTAATCATTTTGGTAAATTTACCCACGTTGGCATCATCCAATGGTGCATCTACCTCATCCAAAATACAGAATGGGGCTGGCTTGATTAAATAGATAGCAAACAACAATGCAGTTGCTGTCAATGTTTTTTCACCACCACTCAACTGACCGATCGATGAGGGGCGTTTTCCCTTTGGCTTGGCAACAATATCAATGCCCGTATCAGCCAAATTCGTTGGATCTACCAATACCATATCGGCGGTATCATCTTCTGTAAATAAGGCCTGGAATACTTTTTGGAAATTTTCCCTCACTTTATTGAAGGTGTCAAGAAATTGCTGATTGGCAGTTGCTTCCACTTCCTGAATCGTTTGCATTAGACTATCCTTAGCTGTTACCAGATCATTCTTTTGCTCCATGATAAACTCATAGCGCTTTTTCATTTCGGTGTAGGCTTCAATCGCTGTAGGATTAATTTCCCCAATATTTTCCAAGCGCTTCCGCATACGATCATTCTTATCCTGTAAATCTTCTAAAGGTAAATCACCTGTTCTTGGTTCATCAATAATTACA
>CANIMM010000327.1 GCA_947468255.1 Chitinophagaceae bacterium
AGGATTTTAATTTTATTTTTTTCGGCAATCGATAAAAACTCATCCATTCTTTTTTTAAAACCTTTGGCATCTGCTTTCCATGCCAGATCATGCAGATACACGCGCATGGTATTCATACCGATGGCAGCTGCCCATGAAAGTTCTCGATCAATCGTAGCTGGATCAAATGTATCTGCCTGAAACATTTCCAGTTGATTGATGGCATTACTAGGCAAAAAGTTGGCACCAACCAGCCAGCCTTGATTTTTATACCAATTGTTGGCTTTTTCAGCCGACCAGATATTGGATTGTTGAGCAGTTATTTCTCCAAAGAAGAACAATGAACACAAAACAACGAGCGAAAAGGTGATTTTCTTATTCATATCAATCATTAATTTTTACATTTTTTATACTAGTTGGAAGCCAGACCTGCATCTCATTTTTACCTCTGTTGGCCCAGGTATAATAAGGAATGGCAGTGATTTTTTTCTTTTCCATTTGCAGCGAATTCCCATCTGCACTTACCGTCATTACCGGCACAATTGCAGAAAGCGCTTTTATCGGCTCATCTAGAATCGTTTGATCCGACAACTCAAAATCTACGGTGGATGGAAGAATAAAATCCCAAGCCTTATTGTCATTATCTGCTCCTTCTACACAATACACCATCGGTCCGCGCTGAATTGCCACTCGATTATTATCAAACTTTAAATTGGCCGAACTAACCAACCTATTTACCTGCATCGGCAAATCATACAGTACTTGATCCCCTTTTTTCCATTCCCTTTCTACAACAAGGTATCCCGATTCTACTCTTGTAGCAACTTCCGCCCCATTCACTTTTAAAGAATAATTACTAGGCTTAAAATTAGCAAATTCATACAATCCATTCGTAAATGTTTTTCCCTGCTCCCATCCTGGAATACGAAGGTATACACTAAAAGAGGATTTCTTAACCGGATCGATTTGTAAGTTTATTTTCCCATCCCAAGGATAATTGGTAGCCATTTTTACAGTTACGTTTCCACCTGCAAGAGACAAGTTAGTGCTACTTCCTACAAATAAATTGACATAAATACTTTTTTCTGTAGTGGCATAAATATAATTCCCAAGTGAAGCTACCAATCTAGCTATATTGGCTGGACAGCAAGCCGTGCCAAACCACTCTTTTCGCTGATGCTGTCCCCTTGAGGCTAGTGGATTGCCATAAAAAAAACGATCGCCGCTTAAACTCAATCCATCGAGGGCCCCATTGTATAAACTTCTTTCCAATACATCTATATAGGATGAATTACCAGTAAGTGAATTCATTCGCTGGTTCCAAAAAACCATTCCTACACTTGCACAGGTTTCACAATAGGCCTGTTCGTTGGGCAAATCATAATCTTTTGAAAAACCTTCATTGCTTCCAGCAGAACCGATGCCCCCAGTAATATACATATTTCGGTATACAACATCTTCCCAAACTGTTCGCATCGCTTTTAGATAGGCGGTGTCGCCAGTTTGAGTTGCTACATCAGCGGCTCCGGTGTATAAATACATTGCACGAACTGCATGACCTGTTATTTCTTTCTGGTCTTTCACCGGCACTAGATCCTGTGCGTAAGCGGTATCTTTCCAATCTGTCCAGGTATACCCTTTGGCGTTTTGATGGCCACGCTCACTCAATAACCAGTCGGCAAGCTGCAAATATTTTTTATTTTGGGTAGCTTTATAAAGCTTTACCAGCGCAAGTTCAAGCTCTTGGTGCCCGGTAACCCAATGTCTTTTAGTAGGACCAAAAATTGCATCGAAATGATCGGCCCAACGAATACATACCTCCAATAATTTTCTTTTTCCGGTAGCATTAAAATAAGCCACACCTGCCTCAATCATATGACCAGCATTGTAATCCTCATGCATGCTCATATCGGTATAGCGCTTCTCTAATTCATTGAGAGTGTAAAATGTATTCAGGTACCCATCAGACTGTTGAGCTGCTGCAATTTTATCAATCCACTCATCGCATTTTTTTTCCATTTCAATACTGGGATGAGTTTTCAGCGAATACCCCATTGCTTCCAGCGCCTTAAAGACATCACTGTCATCATAAAATATTCCTTCATGTTTCTCCCCCTTATTGCGGGCAACCTTTTCAAAATTTCGAATGCGACCGGTTACTATTTCTGTCTGATAAATGCAAGCAGCCAGCGTTTTGGTAGCAACCTTGTCAATCTTAGGCTTCCAGAAATTATCTGTAATATTTACTTGAGAAAAGCTAACCGGGTCAATTTTTTGAAAAGAAGACTGAGCAAACAAAAAATTAAAATAAAAGCTAGCGATTAATAAAAAGGTAAATCTGGTCATATGATTTTTTTATTCAAATTTTATTGGCTTGAATGGAATAAAGATTCGACGCGTTATTTTTTAACCAAAAAAATTAATTGACCGACAAAAAATAGGTTTGTCCGCTTACCGAATTGAATGAAAGCACATAGTCTTTTTCCATTTTATGCGAAATTATATTCATTCCTTTTACCATTAAAGGAACGGCTGATCGGATTACACATTTTCCTCCATTGAGCGAGCGTATGCTTGCATCAGTTAGTTGATGGCCCTTCCAGTTTATACTCACTTCAAATCCTCCCCTTGCCTTTAAACCTTTTACTGAACCATCTTTCCAGATACTAGGCAATGCAGGCAGCAAATTGATTTCGCCCAAATGACTTTGCAATAACATTTCAGCAATACCAGCGGTAGCTGCAAAGTTGCCATCTATCTGAAAAGGAGGATGTGCATCAAAAAAATTGGGGTAGGTGCCACCACCGCCGGCATAATTGGTTCCACCAATTTCTGTTAAATGCATCAAATCCCTTATCAAACGATAGGCATGATCCCCATCCAACAACCTTGCCCACCAGTTAATCTTCCAAGCCTTACTCCAGCCGGTACCATCATCTCCCCTAATCTCTAGTGATTTTTTTGCTGCAGCAAAATAGTCAGGCGTTAAAGCAGAAATCTCTCTACCAGGATGTAACCCAAACAAATGAGAAGTATGTCGATGGTGGGGTTCAACTTCCTCAAATTCCTTATACCATTCTAATATTTGCCCCTTACTGCCAATTTTCAATGGCAACAGTTGCTTTCTTTTTTCAATGAGCGTATTCCTAAATGCAGTATCAATTCCCAATATTTTAGAAGCCTCAATTAAATTGCCAAATAAGTCCCGGATAATCGACATATCCATGGTAGTAGCTACAGATACGGCTTGCTTATTACCCGCACTGTCTTTAAATATATTTTCTGGAGAAGTGGAGGGGGCAGTTACTAGGTAACCATTTTTATCAAGCACTAGCCAATCAAAACTAAAGAGAGCGGCTTCTTTCATTATCGGCCATGCTTTTTCAGCCAAGAATTTTTTATCTCCAGTAAAAGCATAGTGCTCCCATAAATGTTGGCATAGCCAGTTGCCACCCATATACCAGTTGGCCCAAACAGGATCTCCCT
>CANIMM010000328.1 GCA_947468255.1 Chitinophagaceae bacterium
ATTCAGCGGTTTTGAGTCTGTTGAAGCAATGGGTATGTTGACCGGTGAGTCACCGTGTATTTTTTCAAATAGTTGAAGCGAGGTAGGATTTTTTTCCAGTTCGTTCAATACCGATTTCAGGATGGTGGTAGTGCGTTGGTCGGGGGCTAATTTTATTCCTACCCCATTATCCTCTATCCAATCTGGAAAGTCGGGAGCAAAAAGCCTACACTCGCCTGTTTTACCCTCTAGATTGATCAATACTCCTTTTATAGGTTCTTCTCCCGAAAAGAAGCATTCAATAGCAACTCCATCTTTAAATTGGTTGGTCTCTGAAGGAAAATTAAGTCGAAAACTTATTTCCGGATAATCTGCATAACCAAAATTTTTTCGGGTTACAATAATTGGGTGTAAAGCCAATCCCTCTGCTTTTAATGATTTTAGTGTATGCTGCTGATCTAGGCTATATCTTTTAACCTGTTCTTTTTCTTCCAGATCAATACATTGCAGTAGTTTTTTTATATATGGATGGGAAGAATGCATGGGGGTAAAATTACTACCGATAAAAACAATAAAAAAATATTCGCATTTTGTAAGTGATATTGTCACGATAGACAAGGTGGTCAATTCAAAAAGATATGGTTTAATGATGGCAGATAGCATTACATTTGCACCCCGACTATATTGTCCGGCGCACATATTATATTACATGTCAAAACTTGCTTCAGATGAGGAGTTTTTTGATTTTTCTGATTACGGCAGACCACTCGCAAAGCTTTTTGTCAATCAATTAAAATTCACCCGGGTTACCCCCATTCATGTTACGCTTCTTTTTGGGATTTGTGGTTTGATTGCCATTTATTTTATACTGAAGGGTTGGTATTTTTTTGCAGGAATTTTCTTGGTGCTAAAATCAGTTATTGATGCAGCGGATGGCGAATTGGCAAGAGTTAAAAATACTCCCTCCTACACGGGAAGATACTTGGATAGCATTTTTGATATCCTGCTCAATTTCCTTTTTTTAATGGCAATTTGTTATGTTTCGAATACTACTTTTTTAACTACTCTATTGGCTTTTATTGGAATTCAATTACAGGGCACACTCTATAATTATTATTATGTGATTTTGAGAAATAAATCTGCCGGCGGTGATGCTACGAGTAAAATATTTGAGTACAAATCCCCTAGGGCATTTTCCGGCGAAAGCCAGCAGTCGGTGAATGTTTTATTTACCATCTATTCTTTTCTTTACGGAGGATTTGATAAAATCATTCATTTTTTAGACAAGGGTGCATACAAGGTAAAAACATTTCCCAACTGGTTCATGACCTTAGTTTCATTTTATGGATTGGGGTTCCAATTATTGTCCATCGCAATCATGTTGCAGTTGGGTTGGATAGAATATATTATCCCTTTTTTTATTTTCTATACTTTATTTGTATTTGTCTTAATTGGCATAAGAAAATTTTTTTTACCGAATAATTAAAGCAATTATCATTACTCATAAAAAAAGCGAATAGCCGATAAGGTCATTCGCTTTTTTTATGGGGGTCAATTATTTGAAAAGGGTGCAATGCTATGCTTGGACAATCATTTTACCTGTATTGTCACCTTTAAAAAGGCCGATTAGTGCTGTAGGCAATTGATCAAAACCGTGAACGATGGTTTCTGTAAATTTCAATTTCCCTTCCATCGCCCATTGTGCTAGGTGCTGAATGCCTTCCGGAAAACGGCTTTGAAAATTGGTGATAATAAATCCTTGTAGCAATACACTCCTTGTTAACAGCATTGGTTGTAACCTAGGCCCAACAGGCTGTTCAGTATTATTGTACAAAGATATTTGTCCGCAAAGGGGAATCCTTGCATGGAAGTTGATATTACTGATAACCGCATCCGATATACTGCCACCTACATTGTCAAAATAAATATCAACCCCATCCGGACAAAGTTCCGCTATTGCTTTTTTCAAGTCAATACATGTATTGTAATTGATCGTTTCATCAAAGCCAAATTCGGATTTCAGCAATGCTGTTTTTTCATCGGATCCTGCAATCCCAATTACCCTGCATCCCTGTATTTTAGCGATCTGTCCAACTACTATGCCAACTGCACCAGCTGCACCAGAAACCACTACCGTTTCTCCAGCTACCGGTTTTCCTATGTGCATCAATCCAAAGTATGCGGTAAGCCCCGGCATTCCTAGCAAGCCTAGGTAATAACTTGCTGGAGCAATAGTGGTATCAATTTTTTGCAAATTCTTTTCAGTAGCAATGATTTTTTCACGCCAGGGAAGTCCTCCTAAAACGATGTCGCCCGGCTTAAAATTGGATGATTTAGTTTCAACTACCCTTGCAATTACACCACCCTCTATTGGTTGGTCAATTTGAAACGGAGGCGTGTAGGATTTGGTATCGTTCATCCTGCCACGCATATAGGGGTCTACAGAATAATACATGCCTTCCAACAATACTTCATTGGTTTGAATTTCGGCCAATTCAATATTTTCAAATCTAAAATTCTGTTCAGTAGGTAAGCCTTTTGGTCTTGATGCCAGTACAATTTGTCGGGTGTTCATTGATTATTTTTTTAGACAGTAAAGGTAGCTGATATCTGGCTGGGGAATTCATCGTTGGTAGTAATTTACAATCGTATATAAGAATGGGAAATCCCTATTGGAATTCCCCATAAATTATTAAACCAATTAATCAACCTACAGCGTTTTTAGTGCTTGTATTCTTTCCCAACGCCTACGGATTCCATCATTGGCGGCAGCTAAAAATTCAGTTGCCTTTTCCGGAAAATTATTTTTGATGGTGGCAAACCTGTTTTCATTGTATAGGAAATCCTCTAATGGAATCGAAGGGTCCTTACTGTCTAGCACAAAACGTTTGCCTTGTTCATTGAGTGGGTTATAATGAAAAAGTGGCCAGTAGCCTGTTTTTACAGCCAGTTCCTGCTGGTCTAATCCATGGCACATATCATAGCCGTGCGCAATACAATGGCTGTAGGCAATAATGATGGATGGACCAGGGAAAGCCTCCGCTTCGAGAATGGTTCTGAGCGCATGAACGTCATTAGCACCCATTGAAATTTCTGCAACATAAGCATTCCCATGTGCGATGGCTTGCATGGCAAGGTCTTTTTTCCCCGTAGATTTCCCTTTGATTGAATACTTGGCACTTGCCCCAATGGGTGTTGACTTTGATTTTTGTCCGCCAGTATTGGAATAAACTTCTGTATCCAGTACCAATATATTCACATTTTCGCCGGTAGAAAGCACATGGTCTAGTCCGCTAAAGCCAATGTCATATGCCCAGCCATCGCCCCCTACAATCCACATGGACTTATGTTCTAGGAATTCTGCGATTTGAAATAATAATGAAGCATCCGGCTGCACCATTTTTTTTAATCGGGTCTTTAATTCATTCACATTTTTGCGTTGTTGTATGATGGCTGTTTCATCGGCTTCTACATTGTTGAGGATGG
>CANIMM010000329.1 GCA_947468255.1 Chitinophagaceae bacterium
CGGATACTATCCGGGAAAAAAATCTTACCGAGCAAAAGGGCAAATTTGCGAGTAGAAATGCTTTACAAACATTCACTTTATTAGATACCATCGAGGAGTTTAAGTTTGATGCCTGTATTGGCGGTGCAAGAAGGGATGAAGAAAAGGCAAGGGCCAAAGAAAGAATTTTTTCGGTTAGAGACGAATTCGGTCAATGGGATCCTAAACTTCAGCGACCTGAATTATGGAATACTTACAATGGTAGAATTGATAAGGGTGAAAATGTAAGGGTTTTCCCCATCAGCAATTGGACCGAGCTAGATATCTGGAATTATATTCGTAGAAATAAAATTGAATTGCCATCGATCTATTTTTCTCATGACCGCGAGGTATTGGAGTACCAGGGACAACTGGTGGCCACTTCTGAATTTATTCAGCTGGAGGAAGGAGATAAGGTAGCTATAAAAAAAGTACGTTACAGAACAGTGGGTGACATGACCTGTACAGCTGCTGTTGAATCAAGCGCCTCCAACATCGATGATATTATTAAGGAAATTATTGCTACCAAAACCAGCGAGCGGGGGGAAACAAGAATTGATGATCGGGTGAGTGAAGCGGCGATGGAAGATCGAAAAAAAGGCGGATATTTTTAATACCGTTTACCCTTCAAATAGTTGAATACTAAAATAGATACACAATATTTAAAATATTAATACAGCCAAATTCTTTCTGATTTTGGACAACAAACATACTTATGGATATTCTAAGATTTATTACAGCCGGTAGTGTTGATGATGGAAAAAGTACTTTGATAGGCCGTTTGTTATATGATAGTAAATCTATCATGATTGATCAGTTGGAGGCTATTGAAAAGCAAAGTAGAAACAGGGAAGATGGTGAGATTGATCTGGCTTTACTAACAGATGGCTTACGGGCCGAAAGAGAGCAAGGTATTACCATTGACGTGGCTTACAAATATTTTTCAACACCCACTCGCAAATTTATTATTGCAGATGCACCCGGACATACACAGTATACACGCAATATGGTGACTGGTGCTTCTAATTCGGATTTGATTATTATTTTGGTGGATGCTCGAAATGGTGTTTCTGAGCAAACCAGGCGCCACTCAATCATCGCCTCTCTATTAAATATTCCGCATGTGGTAGTAGCCATTAATAAAATGGACTTAGTAAATAATTCCCAGGATGTTTATAACAATATTGTGATTGATTATTCTTCAGTGGCCGCTTCATTGGGGTTGAAAGATATCACCTATATTCCCATCAGTGCCATTAACGGTGATAATATTGTAGAAAAGTCTCCCAATTTCCCCTGGTACGAAGGAGAGTCACTGTTGCATATTTTAGAGAATGTTGCAGTTGCCAATGATATTAATTATACCGACGCAAGATTTCCTGTGCAATATGTGATACGTCCACAGACAGAAGAGCTGCATGATTACCGAGGTTATGCTGGAAAGGTAATCAGCGGTATTTATAAAAAAGGCGATACTATTAGCGTTCAACCTTCAGGGTTACAAAGCACCATCAGTGCTATTGAAATTGGAGGACAGCAGGTAGAAGAAGCTTTTGCTCCACAAAGTGTAGTACTTCATTTGCAACATGATATTGACATTAGTAGAGGAGATGTAATTGTCAAAACAGACAATCTCCCCACTGTTGAAAATGAACTGGATGTTTTACTTTGCTGGATGGGAAATAAGCCATTAAAAGCGGGTAATAAATATTTGCTGCAAATTAATAGCCGAGTTGTAAAAGCTGTAGTAAAAGAAATCGAGTACAAATTGGATGTGAACTCATTGCTGCAAGAGCCAGCACCCGATCAGGCACAGTTGAACGATATTGTAAAAGTGAAAATAAAAACGGCTACCCCCATTCCTTTTGATTCCTATAAAAAATTGAGGGTAAACGGAGGGGCGATTTTAATTGATGAAACTAGTAATGTTACTGTGGGTGCTTGTATGATTCAATAGTAGTTGGCTGAATTTATTTTTTGAAAAACTAAGATCTACTCAGCCAAATATTATCCATCATTTACCTTTTTTATAATAAACAAATTATCAATGAATCAGTTTATACAAAAACTTCATTCTCGTCATTTAGAATCTTCCACTTCTTTTCCAGATAAGGAAATGGCTTGTAAGTTTATAGATGGATTTTTTGAATTTTTATTTATACCCGACCAACTCACTAGGCTTTCTGAATTTGAGTTGGTGAAAAAATTTGAAAAGTATAAGACCTCTTTGGCAACGTTGGTGTATGATGTAGTTGCTGATGCAGCTATCACCGAGGAGCAGGTGAAATTATTTTTTGAGCAGGTGCCAATTATTTATGATGCACTGCATAGAGATGCGGCTGAAATATTAAAATTTGATCCTGCTGCAGAATCAATTGAAGAGGTACTAGTAGCCTATCCTGGCTTTTATGCTAGTGCTGTGTATCGGTTTTCTCACCAGTTATGGAAGCAAGGGGTGAAAATTTTACCTCGTCTTTTTTCTGAATGTGCGCATAGTAAAACAGGTATTGATATTCATCCGGGTGCTCAAATTGGGGAGTCATTTTTTATTGACCATGGCACCGGTATTGTAATTGGGGAAACCTCCATAATTGGTAACCGTGTAAAAATATACCAAGGAGTTACGCTAGGTGCATTGAGCGTGAGTAAGGAGGTGGCAAAAACAAAAAGACATCCTACCATCGAGGATGATGTAATTATATATTCGGGAGCCACTATATTGGGCGGAGATACGGTTATTGGGCATGATAGTGTGATAGGGGGTAATGTTTGGCTTACCAATAGTTTGTTGCCTAACTCCATTGTGTATCATAAAAGCGAAGTGAGTATAAAGGATAAAAATAATTTTTCTGATGTACTGAATTTTGTGATTTAAGTGGTGATTAGTGATTGATCAATTTTTTAAAATTTTAAACATACACATATGAAAGCAAATAACATTTTAGCAACAATCGGAAACACCCCCCATGTTCGTATCAATAAATTATATGATGCCAAGCATGAAGTTTGGATCAAGTTAGAGAAAACGAATCCCGGGTCTAGTATTAAGGATCGTATTGCATTGTCGATGATCGAAGATGCAGAACAGAAAGGATTGCTGCATAAAGATAGTGTTATCATTGAACCTACTTCTGGTAACACAGGAATTGGACTGGCATTAGTAGCGGCTGTAAAAGGCTATAAAATTATATTGGTAATGCCCGAAAGTATGAGTATTGAACGTAGGCGTTTGATGTCATTGTACGGAGCCGAATTTGTATTGACTCCAAGAGAAAAAGGGATGAAAGGCGCTATCGAAAAGGCCGGTGAATTGGTTGCAGAAACACCCAACGGATGGATGCCACAACAATTTGACAATCCTGCCAATACCGAAATACACCGAAAAACTTCGGCTTTGGAGATACTCAATGATTTTCCAGAAGGGTTAGATTATTTA
>CANIMM010000330.1 GCA_947468255.1 Chitinophagaceae bacterium
ACTAGTCCTTACACCTATAATATCAATGGTGGAGTATTTCAAAGCGCAAATACATTTAATAATGTACTAGCGGGAACTTATAGCATTGTGGTCAAAGATGCTAATGCTTGCGCAATCTCTAAAAGTATCACCATCACTCAACCTGCAATTGTGCCGCTAAGCGCAAATTCAACCGCAGGTGCCATCAGTTGTAATGGTGGTAATACAAACGTTACCGTGAGTGCGGCTGGTGGAACAGCCCCTTACACAGGAACCGGAAACTTTACCGTAACTGCTGGAACATACAATTACACCGTTACAGATGCTAAAGGGATTACAGCAAATACTTCCATAATCCTGAGCCAACCTAGCTCAATTAGTGCAACAATTACAGCAGGAACCATCTCTATAAATGGCGGAACTACTTCAGTAACTATTGCTGCAACTGGAGGTACAAGTCCTTACTCCTATAACATGAATGGTGGTGTGTTTCAAACAAACAATACATTTAATAATTTACTGGCAGGAACATATAGCATTGTGATTAAAGATGCCAATGCTTGCACTATCACTAAAACCATCACCATCACTCAACCTGATCAAGCATTAACAGGTGAAAGATTTAAAATACGAGTTTACCCCAACCCATCAACAAGTTATTTTACATTAAGCATTAGATACCATGGTATTGAAAAGGTTGAAGTTATTGTAAGAGACATGAAAGGTAGTATCGTATACACAGCTTCAGGTAATACCGATACACGATTTAAATTTGGATCTAATTTTATACCAGGAACCTATTTTGGCAATGTATATATCGCAGGAAAAACAAACTATATAAAATTAATTAAAACAAATTAAAATTTCCTTAAAAAATAAAAAATCCAGCTAGTAAAATAGCTGGATTTTTAATTAAATAAGTATAAATTAATTAAAGAGAAGAAATCCTATTCTTCGAAGTAAGAGATCTTATATCCTCGACTGGCTTTTTTAATGAGAATAACCACCACAAATTTAATCTTAAGAATATATTATAAATAATAATTGGAAAAATAACACCAGAAAATAAAATAAGGAAAACAAGTAGCGGGGGGTTAGATATACCTACATAATTAATGAGAATAAATCGAATTAATGACATTACAATAATTTGCATACAATACATATGAACAGAATGATATCCTATAACCCGAAGAAAGGAAAAAATGTTATAACGTTTTAATAAAAATGAAATATTAAAAGAAAATAAACAGCCAACAGAAGCTACCAATAAAAAGAAAAATGGCATATTATGTTCAACAAAATAATCTGAATGATTTAAAATATTCAATTTAGTAAACTGAAATTGAATGACAATAAAAATAGTACATAGAATAAAAAAAATAGTCCAAGAAGATAAAAAACTGGAAGTTTTATCCGTTTTAATTAAACCTGAAACCACATCACCAATAGCAAAAAAAATATAATATTGAAAAAAATCCATTAAAAACCATAAATCTAAATTAAAGGATCTTAAAAGAATTAAGAGAAAATAAAAAATAAAACCTAAAATTATTTGATAACCCAAAGACAATTTAATTGTTTCTTTAAGTAAAGCATAAATGATACCTATTAAAAATAAAGCATGCAAATACCAAAATTGACCTTCTCTTCTAGGATTTATCAATAAATACAAATAATCAATAGAGTGAATTTCGGAATTAATATGAGATGAAAATAATATTTGAAGTGAAATTTGAATAAATCCCCAAACTAAAAGTGGGTATAAAATCAACTTAAATCGGTTATTAGCATATGATTTAAGGCCATTTTTTTTTAAACTCGAAGAAATAAATATACCCGAAACAATAAAAAACAAAGGCATACGGAAACCAAATAAAAAAATATTTAAATACCCCAAAATAGGGTAACTGTTTAAGTCAACTCCAGATTTTTCCAAACCATCAAAACAATGACGAAAAGTGACTAAAATAATACTGATTCCTCGATCATAGTCAATCCAACCGAAACGGTTATTATTTAAAATAAATTTAGAGTTAAATAAGTTCATTAAAATAAAAAAAATTAGATAAATAATTAAAAAGGACCAAATTAAAATAGATAGATACAAGTTGAAAAAAATAATTTAAAATAATTATGCGGAAACTAATGATAAAATTGTTGCAATTTATCAACGATACGATTAGCAGATTTACCATCCCAAAGATCAGGTATAACAGCATTTTTCCAGTTACCAGCGATAATTTCATTCAAACAAGATTCCAATTTAGCTAAATCATCTCCAATTAATTCGTTGGTACCTTGTGAAACAGTCTCAGGACGTTCCGTAGAATTTCGCAAAGTAAGGCAAGGGATATTAAGCAAAGTAGCTTCTTCGGTAATACCACCTGAATCAGTAATAATACCACGTGAAAATTTAATTAAATAAATAAATTCAAGGTAACCTTGAGGATCAATTATAATCAAATTTTTAGTATCAACATTATAAGATTCCAATATTTTCTTTGTTCGAGGATGAACTGGAAAAACAACAGGATTTCCATCTGAAGAATTAACAATTGAATCAAAGATTTTAATTAATTTGATTGGATTATCTACGTTAGAAGGACGATGTAATGTGAGCAAAAAATATTGATTATGTTTCAAGTTATATTGATCAAAGAAAGAAGGCTTCCTAATTCTACCAATATTACTCAAAAGCGTATCAATCATAGTATTACCCACAAAATGAATATTACCTGATGAAATATTTAATGAAAGTAAATTCTGATTTGCAATCAAAGAAGTCGTAAAATAATGATTACATATAGAATCGGTAAGAATTCGATTAATCTCCTCTGGCATTGACATATCACCTGAACGAATACCAGCTTCCACATGAACGACATCAATTTTTAACTTCCTAGCAGTAATAGCACAAGCCATTGTTGAAGTTACATCGCCTACAACTAATACAACATCTGGCATGTTATTGAATAAATCAATTTCAAATTTAACCATAATGGATGCAGTTTGTTCAGCATGTGTTCCACCGCCACATTCAAGGTTACAATCAGGATCTGGAATACCAAGTTGATGAAAAAAATCACCACTCATTTTTTTATCATAATGTTGCCCAGTATGAACTAATCTATATTGTAAGTCCTTGTTTACCTTTTGTGCCTCTTTAATACTTACAATAATAGGTGCAATTTTCATAAAATTAGGTCGAGCACCTGCCACAATGGTAATTAACATAGTAAAAATTAAAAAAATTAAATAGAAATTATTTACGATTTAATAATTGATAAACTTTGTGTTTCATAATAAGATAAATAAATTTAGTATTGCCTATTAAGTATCGTTTCCATAATCGTCTTGGTTCCTGTAAAAAACGATAAAAAAATTCTAACCCATTTTTTTGCATCCATAAAGGGGCGCGTTTAGTATAACCAGCAATAACGTCGAAAGTTCCACCAACACCC
>CANIMM010000331.1 GCA_947468255.1 Chitinophagaceae bacterium
CAGGCGGGAATTTTAAAGACGGTAGCAACGGAAGGAGATACATTGAAAATTGGGGATATTGCCTGCAGTATCGACAATACAGCCACCCGTCCGGAGGGAAAGCTTGCCGAAGCTCCTCTAGCTGCAAAGCAGGAGGCTACCCCAATATCCGCTGCTTCCAAGACTGCTAGCGACCTAAAAGCTACTCCAGTTGCAGCAGCCATCATTGCCGATAAAAAGGTAGATGTAAAATCGGTAACAGCAAGTGGAAGCAATGGTAAAATTGTAAAGCAAGATGTGTTGGAAGCAATCAGCAACCCAGGAAGAATACCGGGAATAACATTATTTAGCAGGAGTGAGAATACCCAAAAAATGAGTAATCTGCGCAAGACGATTAGTCGCAGGTTGGTAGAAGCCAAAAACACTACGGCTATGCTCACTACTTTTAATGAAGTAGATATGAGTGCGATCATGGAGATAAGGGCTAAAAACAAAGACAAGTTCAAGGAGGCGCATGGGGTAAACCTTGGATTCATGAGTTTCTTTACCAAAGCTTGCTGTTTCGCCTTGCAAGAATGGCCCGCGGTGAATGCTATGATCGATGGGGAAAATATTGTTTACCATGACTTTTGCGATATATCGATTGCCGTCTCAGCCCCCAAGGGCTTGGTGGTGCCGGTAATCAGAAATGCCGAAAGTTTGAGCATGGCAGACATTGAAAAAACAGTCGTTGCCCTTGCTACTAAGGCAAAAGAAAACAAATTGACTATTGAAGAAATGAGCGGCGGCACTTTTACCATTACCAATGGGGGAGTTTTTGGTTCCTTGATGAGTACCCCCATTATTAATATTCCGCAAAGTGCCATTTTGGGGATGCATAAGATCCAGGAAAGGCCGATGGCAATTGGTGGACAGGTAGTGATTAAACCCATGATGTACCTAGCACTCAGTTACGACCATCGGGTGATTGATGGAAGGGAGTCCGTCAGTTTTTTAGTAAGAGTAAAAGAGCTATTGGAAAATCCGGCCTTGCTTTTGTTTGGAAAAGACCCGGTAAAAAGTTTATTGGAATTGTAGATTTTTAATACAATATTTTTCGCGGCTGGATTTTATCCGGCCGTTTATATTTATCAGCAATGAGTCGTTTTCACTCCCATATCAATACCGCTAAAAATATCCTTGACAATTATCAGGGGGATAAGCCCTTTGCCATTTTTGTGAAACAGTTTTTCGCTGCCAATAAAAAGTATGGGTCTAAGGATAGAAAGTCCATCGCTTCGCTTTGTTACCATTATTTCAGAATGGGCAAGGCCTGCTCTGGTATTCCCAAAGAGGAAAAAATACTGATCGCCAGTTTTTTGTGTGAAACAACGGATTCTATGTTGCTGCAAAATCTGCGGCCGGAATGGAACGAAAAAATAGCGCTATCGGTTCATGAAAAAATCCTCTTCTTGGGCCAAGAAAATCTTCTTCAGGATATTTTTCCATTCCAGGACCTGATGAGTGCAGGCGTTGATAGGGAAGCCTTTTGCTTGTCATTACTGGTTCAACCCGATCTTTTTATTCGCATTCGTCCACAAGCCAAAAAAGAGGTAATTAGCAAGCTGGAACAATCTGGGTTGCAGTGGCAGCTCATGAATGAACATTGTGTGCGGCTAAAGAGCTCCGATAAGGTAGCAGACTATTTTGAGCTGGATAAAGAAGTGGTGATACAGGATGCTAATTCGCAGCAAGTGCTGGATTATTTAAAGCAACCAGGAGTATTGGAATCCGCTATTGGAAATGAGCAACTGTCAGTTTGGGATTGTTGCGCCGCAAGCGGAGGCAAATCCATTTTGCTAATGGATCTGTTGGACAGAAAAATTGATCTTACAGTGTCGGATATACGAGCAAGCATTTTGGCAAACCTACAACAGCGTTTCAAATCGGCGGGGATCAGCCATTACGGATCTTTTGTAGCAGATATAAGTAGCGATGCAACTAAGCCTCCCAGGTCGGATTTTGATCTCATCATTTGTGATGCGCCTTGTAGTGGTAGCGGCACCTGGAGTAGAACGCCCGAGCAGCTTAGTTTTTTCAAAAAAACAACCATTCAAACCTATGCCAACTTACAGCAGAAAATTGTTGCTAATTCGCTGCCTCATTTAAAAACCGGCGGATTGTTTGTGTATATTACCTGCTCTGTTTTTAAAGCTGAAAATGAATTGAATGCAAATTATATAGCGGATTCACTGAATTGCAAATTGCTGCATCAGCAATTGCTCCCCGGTTATCACCAGCGGTCAGACAGTATGTTTGTGGCTGTTTTTAGGAAAGGATAGGCGTTGCGCTGCGCTGAATAATTCCACCACCCACTACATCATCTCCTTCATAAAATACGGCACTTTGCCCTGGCGCAATCCCCTTTACCTGCTCAAAAAAACGAACTGATAATCCGTTATCAGTGGTATACAAGTTGCTGAATGCCCCCTTGTCCTTGTACCTTATTTTGGTATGCATTTCCATTCCTTCGGTAATGCCTTCATACTTGATCCAATTCATTTTGGCCACTGTCATTTCATTGCCCTTCAAGTCTTCTTCTTCACCCAACACAATGGTATTGGTATCGGGGTCAATGCCTGTAACAAAGGCGGGTTTCCCCAATGCAATATCAAGCCCTTTTCTTTGTCCGATGGTATAAAAAGGATATCCTTTGTGTTGACCGAGTATCTTACCGGTTTTGTCAACAAAATTCCCTCCGTTTACCCTCGCTTCTAATCCTTCCACATTTCTTTTTAAAAATCCTCGGTAATCATTATCGGGCACAAAACAGATCTCATAGCTCTCTGCTTTTTTCGCCAGTTCGGGATAACCGAAATCATGCGCCATCTGGCGAATGGCAGTTTTGTGGTAAGTGCCCAAGGGGAGCAGGGTGCGACTAAGTAAATCTTGCTGTAGCCCCCAAAGCACATAGCTCTGGTCTTTGGATTCGTCGATTCCCTTTCTTATAAAATATCTTCCATTGGTATGCTGGTGTACCTGGGCATAATGGCCAGTGGCAATAAAATCGCAACCGAGCGCATCGGCTCTTTTTAGCAAAGCACGCCATTTGATATGGGTATTGCACATTACACAGGGGTTGGGTGTTCGTCCGGCGATGTACTCTTCTACAAAGTTTTCAATTACAAAATCTCCAAATTCTTCGCGGATATCTAATATAAAATGCGGAAATCCATGCTGTACAGCTGCCTGGCGGGCATCATTGAAGCTATCCAAATTGCAGCAGCCGGTTTCTTTTTTGCCGGTAGTTCCTACGCTGGTGGCATAATCCCATGTCTTCATGGTAATGCCGATTACATCATAGCCTTCTTTGTGAAGCATTAGGGCGGCAACGGTACTGTCGATACCGCCACTCATGGCCATTAATACTTTTCCTTTTTTACTCATA
>CANIMM010000332.1 GCA_947468255.1 Chitinophagaceae bacterium
AACGACTGATTATGAAATTATATTTTTATGTAAAAGAGGTGTCATTGAGTGAAGAAAAAGGATTTGGTCTGGAACAAAGCAAAGTTACTGTTGAAAAATTCCCTTTAATTGTTGCACCGGTAAGTAAATTAAAACTTAACCGTATTTATATAGATGAGGAAGGTTAAACGACCTACTACTATTTATCAAATTCGACTCATCGGTCACTTTTATTTTTAATTACCTTGGATAAAACGATTTGAATTTTTAGGGTATGGTCAATATCACCTCCGGTCAGTTGGCTGAATTAATAAATAGTCAGACACCCATTCAATTAGTTGATGTAAGAGAATTGCATGAACATAGTCAATTCAATATTGGTGGATTACTTATTCCATTATCTTCTATAACTAAACAAATAGACCTGGTTTCAAAAACCATTCCAGTAGTCGTGTACTGTAAAAAGGGTATCCGAAGCCATATAGCCATTCAGCGATTAGAAAATAAATTTCCCTTTGAAAACCTATTTAATTTATTAGGTGGCATGGACGAGTGGAAAAAATATTTGGCAAAGTAGACCTCCCTTTCAGTTTTTAAACGTAATTTTTACTGCCCTATGTCAATGCACTGGTCTCTTTAAAGTGTAGATTTGAAGCAGGTTTTGGCTAATTCGGTTGCTGACAGGTAAAAGGGACGGTAACTTTTTAAAATCAACGGCCAGTAAAATACTAGCTATAAATTGAATGTCATCTACACTCCTCTATATTATCCTTGGGTACCTAGTGTTGCTATTGTTAGCATATCTGGTGCAGGAGCGATTTATTTTTAAGCCTGAAAAACTGCATCAAAATTTCAAATACAAGTACGATGCTCCATTTCGAGAGCTATTTTTTGATGTTGAGCCGGGGGTGAGAATCAATGGGCTTCATTTTTATGTAGAAAAGCCCTTGGGGCTGATATTGTATTTTCATGGCAATAGCAGGAGTATTAAAGGCTGGGCGAAATATGCCACTGATTTTTTTCGGTATAATTATGATGTGGTTTTGGTGGATTACCGTGGCTTTGGAAAAAGTACAGGTAAGCGTACTGAAAAAGATATGCTGAACGACATGCAATTTGTATACAACACCCTAGCAGCAACCTATCACGAAAATCAACTGATCGTTTACGGCAGAAGCCTCGGGAGCGGTTTCGCTGCCCATTTGGCCAGCGAAAATAAGCCACGCTATCTCATTTTGGATGCACCCTATTTCAGTTTTAAAAAGGTAGCAGAAAGGTTTTTACCAATTCTTCCCATGAAATTGTTGCTACGTTTTCATATGCGTACCGACAAGTGGCTGCCCAAAGTGAATTGCCATACATATATTTTGCACGGAACCAATGACTGGTTGATACCCATCCATAATAGTGAAAAATTACTGGCTCTAAATCCTAGAAAGGTCACGCTGATCCGCATTGCAGGTGGCGGGCACAATAATTTGCCATCCTTTCCGGAATACCATAATTTTATACGTGATATTTTGAAAACCTAATTGATTCCTGATAGGTTTTCTCAGTTGCTTGATTCTGCCGATGGCTTTGTAACTTGCAGTTCGCCGCTCTAAAAAATAAATGCATCACTATGAAAAAAAAGATCTTTCGCTGGATAAAAATAATTGTTTTGCTTTATTGCATCATCGGGATTGCATTGTATTATTTGCAGGATTATTTTTTATTTCACCCTACTGTATTGGACCGGAATTATCGTTATCAGTTTGACATGCCTTTTAAAGAAGTAGAAATTCCATTTAATAAGACCGATACACTGAATATGGTTCAGTTCACCCCAGTAGATTCAGTAAGGAGAGGAGTGGTGATATATTTTCATGGCAATAAAGAAAACATAAATCGTTGTGCAAAATTTGCAGCCAATTTTACCCGTCATGGATATGAAGTTTGGATGGCAGATTATCCAGGATATGGAAAAACGATCGGAGAAAGAACTGAAAAAATAATCTACCAGCAGTCGGTTCAGATTTACAAAATGGCTTTAACCAAGTACAAAAAGGATAGCATCATAATTTATGGAAAATCTTTTGGAACGGGCATTGCAGCTTACTTAGCTTCTGTTTCTGACTGTAAGCGGTTAGTTTTAGAAACTCCCTATAGCAGTATTCCTGATTTAATGAGCTGTTATGTTTTCATTTACCCAACTTACAGGATATCAAATTATAAAATCCCTACTTACCAATATTTACAGGAGATAAAAGTGCCCATCACAATATTTCATGGTACCGATGACAGGGTGGTTCCTTATCGCTGTTCCAAAAAACTGAAGGAAGTACTTAAATCAAGCGACGAGTTTATTACTATTGAGAAGGGATTACATAATAATCTAACGGATTTTCCTTTGTATCATCAAAAGCTCGACTCACTATTAGAGCTCCCTTAGTTGAACTGTTTTTTTGCTAATTTTCAATTGATAGTGGCCCCCAATTTTCAATGCATAGTTTTCTTTTTCGTGGCTGACAGGAAAATTAAAACAAATTGGATAGTCGTATTCTTTCACTAGGTCTTGGATTAGTTCCTCCAACTTTTTGCCGAAGGGGCGTTCAGTATCCCTTAGGTCTGAGAAGCCACCAAGTATCAGTGCTGCAAGACCTTCCAATTTACCGCTTCTTTTTAATTGGTGTAGCATTCTGTCGATGCTATAAATCAGTTCACCAATGTCTTCTAAAAATAATATTTTATTTTTTGTATTAAGGTCTGATTTGGTCCCAATAAGATGGGTAATCAGTGATAGGTTTCCGCCAATTAATTCTCCTTTTACTAGGCCCTCTTGATTGAATGGATGCGTATCACAATTATATGTTGCTTTTTTTCCAATGAGGGCATTGTGCAGAGAGATAATGTATTCATTCTTATTTCCTCCTCTGTTAAAGGCCGCCGCCATGGGGGCGTGTAGGGACGAAATTTTAAAATTACTATATATATGCGCATGTAAAACGGTGATGTCGCTGAATCCAATGATCCATTTGGGATTCTTTTTAAATCTTGTAAAATCCAACTGGTCAATAATTCTACTTACACCATATCCTCCCCGACCGCAAAGAATCGCTTTAATGCTGTCGTCATCGAGCATTGCTTGCAGTTCATTGAGGCGGAACTCATCCGGTCCGGAAAAGTAATTTTTCGATTTACTGCCCAATGTTTTACCCACCATTACATCAAATCCCCATTGCTGTAATGTGTCAATGCAGGTTTGGGATTTTGCTTTTGGCATATAGCCTGCAGGACAAGTAATGGCGACGGTGTCACCTTTTTTTAAATAGGGGGGCGATTTGATCATTTGAATGAATTGATTGGTATGTTTTTGAAATCAGTTGACAATTTAGGAATTACCCACCATTTACTACAAAATTGTTTTGCATACCTACTT
>CANIMM010000333.1 GCA_947468255.1 Chitinophagaceae bacterium
AACCGCCGTCAGGGTTTTCAACCGCTGACGGGGTTTTTTCGGAAATTTTTATAATTCGCCTAACCCCGACAGCGGCTTCCAGCCCTGTCGGCGGTTAATCGGGGACTTCATTTTTTTTTCGAAAACTATTCATCAACCGCCGTCAGGGTTTTCAACCGCTGACGGGGTTGTTCGGGTATTTTTATAATTCACCAACCCCGCCAGCGGCTTCCAGCCCTGTCGGCGGTTAAACAGGGACTTCGAATGTAACTAGAAGAGGACATTAATTCCAACCCTCGCTCCCTCTAAGGAAAAACCGTTAATTTTACCCGATATAAAAAGGATATGCAGGTAGAAATAGATGCGATAAAAAAAGTTTTCGAGCAATACAGTGAGTCACCGGTTTTACGGATCGATCGATTGCCACAGGCAGGAAGTGAACGCCATTATTTTCGTATTCATACCCAGGGTATGACTTATATCGCTACCGCTGGGGAGAACATAAAAGAAAATGAATCCTTTATTTATTTTTCTAATCAGTTTCATCAAAAGCAGCTTCCCACCCCGGAGATATTGTACTGTAGTGCAGATAAAAAAATCTATCTACAACAAGACTTTGGTGATCTTTCCTTATTGAATCAATTGGAGGAAAAAGGTTTTGTTGATCCCGTGTATGCCCTCTATAAAAAAAGCTTGCAACAACTTGCTCAACTTCAGGTAAAGGGAGATGAAGGACTCGATTATAATCAATGCCTTACCAATACTGATTTTGGTAAGCAAGCGATCATGGCCGATCTGTTGTATTTTAAATACTATTTTTTGGATGCCTTACGCAGGCCCTACGATAAGCAAAAACTCATGGATGATTTTGAGGCGTTAAGTAATTACCTTTCTCATACCGAGTATAAATATTTTATGTTCCGCGATTTTCAGAGTAGAAATATTATGGTAACGCCTGATAACGAGGTGCATTTTATAGATTACCAGGGAGGTATGAAAGGAGCTCCTCAATATGATGTGGCTTCTCTTCTTTGGCAGGCAAAAGCGAACCTTTCGGATGAATGGAAACGGTCGTTGCTGGAAGATTATATCGACGCTTTTGAAAAACTGCTGAATGTGCCGGTTGATCGAGATGTTTTCAGAAGTCAATACAATGGGTATGTGCTAATTCGTTTATTGCAGGTTTTGGGTGCTTATGGCTTTCGCGGCTTATTTGAGCGCAAAGCCCATTTTTTAACTAGCATACCGTTGGCGCTGCAAAACTTGCAATGGTTTATCAATCACCAAACAGTAGGACTTTCATTGCCTGAATTTAAAAAGGTATTGGAATTATGTACTAGCGAAGCAGTGATCAATGAATTTACGCCACTCCAGGCTACTGTGGATACACCTTTACTGGTTAATGTAAATAGTTTTTCATTTATCAAAACGGGTTATCCAAAAGATGAAACTAAAAATGGGGGAGGCTTTGTTTTTGATATGCGGGGAATTTTGAATCCAGGAAGATTTGATGCGTACAAACATTTGTCTGGCTTAGATAAACCGGTAAAAGATTTTCTAGAGCAACAAACCAAGATGCCTGAATTTTTGAATAGCGTATATAGTATCATCGACATTTCGGTGGAAGAGTATATCCGAAGGGGCTTCGAAAATTTGGTCATTAATTTCGGTTGTACCGGCGGCCAACACAGAAGTGTATACGCAGCCGAAGCAATTACTAGACATCTAAAAAATAAGTTTAAAGTTAAAATAGAACTTTCTCACCAGAACAGGGAAAACTGGAAACGTTGAAACTTTCAAGGTTTACCAACTAAAGCGTACAAAATATGAAGGCAATTATTTTTGCTGCCGGTCTTGGCACTAGGTTCAAACCCTGGACGGATGAGCATCCTAAGGCATTAGCGATGGTGAACGGAAAATCTTTATTGCAGCGCAATATCGAATATCTGCAGCAGTATGGCATTACAGAGGTGGTGGTGAATGTGCATCATTTCGCCAATCAGGTCAGGGAGGCCATTGATGAAAATGATGGATGGGGAAGTAATATTTCAATCAGCGATGAAACAGAAGAAGTATTGGAAACAGGAGGAGGTTTAATGAAAGCCCGCCATTTGTTGGAAGGGGATGAGCCGTTTATTTCTTTGAATGTAGATATATTGACCAATTTGGATCTGGGCAAACTGATTGCTTATCATCAGCAACATAGACCATTGATCACTATGGGTGTCACCAATCGGAAATCTTCTAGGGTATTATTGTTTGATGAGGGCAACCGATTGTGCGGATGGAAAAACGTGCAGACAGGAGAAGAGAAAATATCGATTCCAAAACCCCATCTTATAGAAAGGGCCTACAGTTGTGTGGTGGTATATGAGCCGAAAATATTTTCGTTGATACAGCAGCAGGGAAAGTTTTCAATAATAGCAGCATATCTCGATCTAGCAGCAGCCAATTCAATTATTGGATTGGATCACAGTGGCGACAAACTTGTAGATGTGGGCAAGCCCGAAAGCGTAGTCATAGCAGAAGCGTTATTTCAGTAAATTAAAAGAGCTCCATCCCCCAATCATTTAAAAGCAAAACCCCCATTTTTCTTTCTTAGAAAATGGGGGTTTTGAAATATTGTACGGGTTAAAAAAACCTTTCGCTCATCTTATTTTGGAGGAGTTGAGTCAGCAGCTAGTTTATTCTTTTTTCTTTTCAAACAGATCTTTCTTTTCTACCACTTTTACCTTGTCTTTTTCTTTCAATAATTTGCTGACTACATCATAGGGACCTGAGATCACATTGTCGCCTTCTTTGAGACCGGATGTAATTTCTATGTAATTAATATCTTGGATAGCGGTTGCAACTTTTACCTTTTTTACCAAACCTTCTTTGTCCACTACAAAAACCACTACTTCAAGTTCATCTGCTGAGGCCACTGCTTTTTCAGTTTCATTTCCTGTGCCAGCTTCCATTTTTTTAGTACTGTCGTTGATCTCTCTTGTGGTAACTGCATTGATGGGAACGCTTAATACATTCAAATGGGTTTTGGTCTGTATGTCTGCGCTGGCACTCATTCCCGGACGGAAAGGGTAGGCCCCCTTATTTAAAAGATCTGAATAACTTTCAGGCAATAAACGCACGTATACTTTATAGTTAGTAACATCGGTGCTGGTATTGGCGAGGGCCGATTGGCTGGCCGCTCCATTGTTGCTGCTAGCAATTTGTGTTACCAAACCCTTGAATTTGCGCGTGCTGTAGGCATCTACGGTTACGATGGCGCTATCTCCCAAATGAACTTTTGGAATATCGCTCTCGCTCACGTCTACACGAATTTCAATTAAAGCCATATCAGCAATACGGAGAATTTCGGTTC
>CANIMM010000334.1 GCA_947468255.1 Chitinophagaceae bacterium
CCTGCAGAATCAGAGCTTTATTATACTGTTCAATCAAGCAGTCCGTTGGATGAAGAGCAGCTCCAGTCTTTTGGAATACACACCGACCCTGATCTGCATGAATTCATGGCCTTTAATAATGGTATGTACATTATTAATATGACCCAGGGAGAGAAAAAAAAGGTTGCAGCATTAAAAAATGTAATCAAAGTAGACATTCAGATTAACCCGGTTAGTAACGATCTTTATCCTTACTATGACACAACTGCTCATTGGAGCGTAGATAATTTTGGACCGTTGTGGGTACCCAAAAAAGGAGTTGCTATCTCCCTTACTCCGGATAATTACATTCGTTATGAACGTTGTATTAGAACCTATGAAGGAAATGTACTAGAAAATAAAAATGGCAAAATATACCTTAACGGAATCGAAGCTACCAATTACACCTTTAAGTTCAATTATTATTGGTTAATGGGAGATAATCGCCACAATTCATTGGATAGTCGCTATTGGGGATTTGTACCCGAAGATCATGTGGTAGGGAAGGCTTCATTGATTTGGTTTAGCTGGGAAAAGGGACCACGCTGGAAAAGGTTGTTTAATGTAATACGATAATTTCAAGCTGTTTAGCAGGAACTGTTTTTTTGCTCCTGATATATTTTTATCCTCCTAGTTCAAATGCTAGGGGGATTTATTTTTTGACGATTTTATTTATTTAAGAAATGCATTTCCATCTATTCTGATTCGATCGGCTTGTTTGCACTGTTACCATCTTTGCTAAATTCAATAAGGGTTTGCTTTCCATTTATATGTTTTCCTTCATGCTCCAATAGCCATTTCTTTCTCCATAGATCGCCGTTATACCCTTTCAAATCGCCATTGCTTCCGATTACCCGATGGCAGGGGACTACTATGCAGATTGAATTATTTCCATTTGCCATACCTACCGCTCTGATGGCTTTACTGTTTCCAATTCTTGAAGACAGCGCTAGATAGCTAATTGTTTTACCATAAGGGATATTGGTTAGCTCGGACCATATTTTTTGTTGAAATGCTGTTCCCATTTGCTGTAAGGGCAATTCAAAAATGGTTCGTTCACCGCTAAAATATTCAGTTAGTTGTTGTTGGCAGATCATTGTAAGAGGGTACTTAGTTTGTGTTTTAGTTATATTTTCAGTAATAGGAATTGTTTTCCTATTGGTGTTGGTAAAAAGGATGGAACAAACCGATTGCTCGGTAACTTTTATTTCGAGTATACCTAAAGGACTATTGAAAAATGACTGTTCTATGGGCATTAAAAATATATTGAAAAATTTGGATGAATGTTTGTTCGATTGACTAAAATACAATTTCTTTGAACAAGAAATCCCATAAATATGTTTGCAACTAAAGCTGAAGGTAAATTTATAGAAAAGGCAATGAGTGCTATTGCAGACCCTTGCAGGTTATCTATTCTGCAAGAATTATTTAGAAAGGGTGAAATATGTTGTGGCGATGTTCAGATACTAACTGGACTATCTCAGCCTACCTGTTCCCATCACATTCGATTACTATCCGACAGCCAACTAATTCAATGTCGAAAAAATGGACGGAATCTTTATTTCACCTTGGATAAAAATAATTTCAAAAAAATAAGTTTTTTTTTAGACAAGTTCCACCAGCATTAATATAAAATAGAAGAAGTCAGACTGCTGCAGACTACACGTTTTTTTAAGTTACCAAAAAGTTAAACGGAGGAAGTTTCAGTTACTGCATCGATGTTAATGCTGCCATAGATGTGTGGAAAAAGTTCATTGATTGAAGGAGCCATTTCATATTTTAAAACTGAAGTTAATTTCGTTTCGTCAATGTGTAATAATAGCAAATCCTTTTGGTTTTGGTAAAACCTTTCCAATACTCCTTTCACCTGATGACTGTCGCTGGCATGTATAAAGCCTTCAGATGCTAGGGAGTCGGCCTCATGAAAACCCTTTATTAACGATACTTTCCAGTGGGAGGGGGTGGTTATATGATAGATCATTCGTCCAGTAATTTTACAAGGCTTAACAATTCCTCTTTTTTATATAGGTTTGATTCGTTGTTGAAACATTTACTTAATTCTTCTAATAAAAATCGAATGATCTTTTTATTACTAAGCGGTCTGAAAAAAGGAGCCGAGGGGGAAATTGAGATGCGGTTGAAATATTTTTCAATATCCTTGTGAGAATGGATATTCCCATTTAAAGGGTCAATGAAAAAAAATATTTTTTCAGCAGGGCGACTCACCGGTTGAATGAATTCGTGTTGCGGGTCAAAATATCCAAGTATAAATTGCTTGGGGATATTGGTTGCATTAACAGAAATATCGAGCATTTGGCAGAGAATTAAATAAACTATTCCATTGCTTATTGCATTTCCTCGATTGTTTTCAAGGGTTTTATGAATTAAAAAATCATCGGGTTGGTTATAGGATACTTCTAGCCCTTTTTGTTGGTAGTAGTTATACAGAATACTAGTGATAACATTTACTTGTTCTAGTGGAGTGAGGTAATTATTTAGTTCAAGCCAGATATTTCGGCGGATTTTTTCTATTTTTTTTAAAATTGGGGTATCCTGCATTTCAGGATATTGATACCTTGCCACTAATAAAGCACCCCGCAGTAATTCACAGTCGCTATTTTTCCAGGAAATAAAATCATTGGTAAGATCGCTGAAATGTAGCTTGTGTATAATTTGCTCAATTCTTTCTTGAGTGTCTTCTTGTAAGGTGTTTTCCCATAGGTTCTCTAAGTTGGGTATAATTTCCTTTCCGAAAGAAATGATTTTATTGCTCACGCTATTGTACACTCCTTCATCGGGATCGTCCATTAGGTGAAAAAGTGCAATGATTTCTTTGTTCTCTATCAAATTTTGTTATTAGATAATGAAATTCGGAAAATCTAATAACAAAAAGAAGTTAAAACTTTCCACAGGACTGTATAAATTATATTCTCTGCTTTCGAAAAGGGTGGATATAAACCCAAAGGTTATTTGTCGACAAAAAAAAGCGTTGAAACCTCAACGCTTTTTTATATCACTTAAAAAGATTATCCTTTTTTTATTACCGTCTTTTTCTTTACCGCTACCTTTTTCTTAACAGCTCCTTTTTTGTCAAATGCTTTTGGTTCTTGCAGTAGGATCATTTTTTTTACTTCATCCAGTTCAATGGTAGCTAGCTGATCTGCAGTATATTTCCCGTTGGCACCGGAGGTCAACTTTAGCATTTTTTTTCCAAAGCGGATGAATGGACCCCAACGGCCGTTTTCGATAGCAATCTTTTCTTCAGGCCATTGTTGGATAAATCGGTTGGCTTCCTTTTCCATC
>CANIMM010000335.1 GCA_947468255.1 Chitinophagaceae bacterium
CCATTTGATTATATCAAGGGGTTTACCCAGCAGCGCATTTCCAGTTATCGATTTTCTTCTATTTCCTTTACTCGCTACACCCATTATCAAGTGATTTTACCGGAGGCAAATACGCTTCCCATTAAAAGTGGAAATTATTTAGTAAAAGTATTTTTGGATGGGGATACCTCGAAGCTGGTATTTACTAGGAAGCTATTGGTATTGGATCCCAAGTCGACTGTAATGGCTCAATTTATTCAGCCTTTTACACCTCAGTATTTTAATACACATCAACGAATTAAGTTTTCAGTTAACCTAGAGGGATTAAATGCTTTTGATGCCAATCAACAGGTGAAAGTGATGGTACTTCAAAATAACCGTTGGGACAATGCGCAGGGAAATGTTCCACCTACATTTATCCGGGGTAATACGTTGGAGTATAACAATGAAAATAATTATTTTTTTGCGGCTGGAAAAGAGTGGAGGTGGCTTGATTTAAGAAGTTTTAGTTTGCAAAGTGAAAGAGTGGAAAGGGCTGAATATTCAAAAACTGCCACTAAAATTTTTGTGAAGCCGGATATTGACCGAAGTAGCCAACAGTACGTTTATTATAGAGATTTAAATGGGTTGTATCAAGTAACCACTTATGAGTCGATTAATCCTTATTGGCAGGGGGATTTTGCAACGGTTCAGTTTAGTTACGTAAGCCCCAATCGATTGCCCTATCCGGATAAGGATTTATACCTGATTGGACAACTGACGGATTATAAAATCAATCCAAGTTCCAAAATGCAATTTAATTCAGAGAAGGGGGTATATGAAGGAAGTCAATTTTTGAAGCAGGGGTATTACAGTTATGGCTACCTGCTTGTTGAAAAAAATGATCCATCCAAAAAGTTGGAAATGGATGGGAATTATTGGGAAACAGAAAATACCTATACCATTTTAGTCTATTACAAATCATTCACTGATCAGGCGGATCAGCTAATTGGCATTGGTAAAATTGGCACTAGGAGCGACCGGCCAGGAATTAATTTTTAGCAGACAATATAGGCCTGCACTTGGAAATAAGCGGGCGTAATTATTTAAATGAATATTTATTAAAAATTTTAATTTGTCTGGCTTATATTTGCACCGGCAAGTCTTATACGACCAGCTCCTGTTGAACTCCCCCAGGACCGGAAGGTAGCAAGGGTAAATGGTTGAGCGGTGCGATGTAAGTAACTTGCCATTTTTATGCCCATTATTTTTTGAAGACCTTATTCCTATTTGACTCCGCTGCGTTTGTTTTGGACGCGTATTTTCCCAACCCCTTCATTGGTAATAATTACGGGTTGTATTAACCCCTCCTTATCAAAATACATTCTATCTATGCAAGTCACTCTTGAGTTGGCTCCTGATTCCCCTAATGGCCTGCGGTGGTAAATAATGTACCAGTTGTCCGTGCCGGGTATATTGATGACAGAATGATGGCCTGCACCTGTTGCGATGTCGGGGTTTTGTTTCAATATTTTATCGATCCGTTTAAAAGGGCCAAAAGGGGAATCGCCCATTGCATAGGCTACACTGTAGTTAGGACCAGTCCAGCCTCCTTCCGACCACATAAAATAATATTTTCCCTTTCTTATAAACATCATTGGCCCTTCTACATATTTATCTGGGGTAATTTCTCTGAATATTTTCCCATCATCAAAAGGGATCAATTCGGTAAAATCATCATTTAGCCGGGCAATATTACAATGTCGCCATCCTCCATAGATCAGGTAATAGGCTCCGTCTACATCTTTAAAAACAAATTGGTCAATGGGCTGGGCTCCATTGTAAAATTGGTCGATGAGTGGTTTGCCAAGATAATCCGTGAAGGGGCCTGCTGGTTTATCAGAAATGGCAACTCCGATTCCGCCCTTTTCGTTTCCATTTTGTATATCGTTGGCACTAAAAAAGAAATAATACTTTCCATTTTTTTCGATGATGGCGGGAGCCCACATGGCACGGTGTGCCCATTTGATGGAGGAGGTATCCAAAATATGAGGATGCTTTGTCCAGGTTACCATGTCTTTGGAAGAAAAAGCATCAAAATGCACCTGCTGGTTGTAGGGAGCAGAGTAGGTTGGGTAAATCCAGAAAGTATTCTTGAAAACGGCCCCTTCAGGATCGGCATACCAACCCGGGAAAACGGGGTTTCCATTGCTCGGTAGTTTTGTTTTATTTTGTGCCCGAACCAGACTGCCCATTAGGAGTAGCAAGTGTAGTAGCAGCTGTATTTTTTTCATGTTTTTTATGTATATGATTCTGAATAGGCTATTCAGGTAGTTAATAATCCCAAATATAAGTAATTCAGTTTATCAATTTTGATCGAGTGTGACTTTAAATAAATTGTTTATTAACAATTTTTAACAATTGAAAATTCTCAGAAAGTATTATTTTTACTTTTTTCAAAGAGTATATAATATGGAGGTTGGGCAGAAAAAAAAACATTCGTTGTTAAAAAAAGCAGGCCTTTTTTTTGTAGTTCTTTTATTAGTAGCTGCGGGTTGGGTTTGGTTTGTTTTTACTGAAAAATTTTCAGATACCAGTGAAATCAGTCCTGCTTTTACAGTAACGGCTATGGATCTGATCCATGAGTTTGAAAAAAATGATAGTTTGGCCAATAGGAAATATGCAGAGAAAATAATGGTAGTAAACGGGGAGGTTTCAGCGGTAGAGGGGGTGGATTCCACGGTTAATATAAAAATGGCCGATTCAACTTCGGGTTCGTATGTTATATTTGCGTTTCAGCAACAGCATCTTGGGCAAGCCAAAAAAATAAAGTTGGGGGAGAAGGTTTCCATAAAGGGGTCTTGTAGCGGAGGGGCTTACAGCAAAATTCTTGAAACTGAATTCATTACTTTCAAGCGATGTGCAATCAACAATTAAAATTTATAAAAAACAAACAAATGAAAAAAACAATTTTATTTATTGCTTTAGTTACCGTTACAGGTTCAATTTTTGCAAAACAGTCGGTATCTACTTCTAATACTGCAAAATCAGCAGCAGTTACGGGTGATAAAGCAGGCCCCAAAAAAACTACCACTTCTGGTACTATTGGTTTTAATGCCACTACTGCAAAGGATGCAAAGCCAAAGGCAGAAAACAAAACAGTGATAGCGACTGTTGACATAATGAAGGGAACAGTTGCATTTGAAGTAATCATCAAAAATTTCAGCTTTGAAAATCCAATGATGCAGGACCATTTTAACAGTCCAGTTTGGATGGATTCTGAAAAATTTCCTACTGCTACTTTCAAGGGTAATCTTACCAATTTAGCTGCGATTAATTTTAAAAAAGATGGC
>CANIMM010000336.1 GCA_947468255.1 Chitinophagaceae bacterium
GCGGACATTGCAGGCGTTGTAAAATTTGAGTTACTTAATAATGATTATGAATACAAAGAGACTTTTTTTATTGCTGGCAGCGAATGGGTTTTTGTGGATGAGTGCTTTTGCCCAACCAAAAAAAATGATTGCTGACAAGATCATTGCGGTGGTAGGCGATAAAATTATATTGAAAAGTGATATTGATAATAGCATACAGGATATGGAGCGCCAGGGAATGGAAGTGCCTGCCAACGCCCGTTGTTTGACACTCGAGCAGGCCATGGGGATTAAAGCCCTGGTATTACAGGCAGAAAAAGATTCCTTGCCTGTTACTGAGGAAGAAATTGCTGCTGATATTGATAACCAGATCCGTTATTTCATCAGTGCTTATGGAACCAAGGAAAAGTTGGAAGAAATTTCAGGCAAAACGGTGTATCAGTTAAAAGAAGATTTTAAAGAAGGTTTTCGCGACAGAAAACTAGCTGGTGCTATGCGCAACAAAATTGTTGAAGGCATTCGTATCACGCCAAAAGAAGTAAATAATTATTTCGATAAGCTGAATAAGGATAGTTTGATGTTTTATGAAAGCGAGTTGGAAATTGGCCAAATTGTTCGCTATCCAAAAGCCAGTCGGGAAGCAGAAGAATATAGCGTAGACCAGCTTAAAGAATTTAAGCTTCAGTTGGAAAGCGGCAAAAAGGAAATGAAAACACTGGCGGCTTTGTATTCAGATGATCCTGGAAGTAAAGATAAAGCTGGACAATACGACCTGAATCGAAATGAAAAGCAATGGGATCCTATTTTTATGGCCAAGGCTTTTTCATTGAAAGAGGGACAAATTACCAATCCGTTTAAATCCAAATTTGGCTATCATATCATTCAGATGGTCAGCCGTGCAGGTGATGACGCTACCGTTCGGCACATCTTAAAAATTCCTCAGGTTACTAAAACAGAGTTGGCCGAAGGTATTTTGAAGCTTGATACCGTGCGCTCTAGGTTGGTTGCAGGTACCCTTCAATTTGGCGAAGCCGTTAATAAATACAGCGACGACGAAAGCAGCAAATTCACCGGCGGCAGAAAGCAAAACGCTGAGGGCGGCGGCTCGATTACGATTGACCAGTTGGACAAGGATATGGTGCTGATGATGAAAAATTTGAAGGTAGGGCAATATTCACAGCCAATCGAGTTTACGGATGAAAAAGGAAAAAAAGGGGTTAGAATTGTGTATTTGATGAGCAGAACAGAGCCACACCGCGAAAACATTCGCGATGATTATAATAAAATAGCCCTGCGTGCTTTGGAAGAAAAAAAGGGGGATGCATTGGAAAAATGGTTCAATGAAAAAATTTCAGGGTATTATATTCAGGTTGACAAGGACTATGGAGACTGTGTAGAAATGAAAAAATGGGCTATGTCTGTTAGTGCTTCCGCAGCGATTAAATAAGGGATCAATTGAAAATTATTAATAGCGTTCCGATAACAATCGGAACGCTTTATTTTTGTAGACCAATTGTAGGACAGTGCTAATTTCGTACCTTACAAGCAACCATTATTTTTGGAAGTAGCAAAAAACGAAGTACGCATAAATAAAAAATTTTGATAGATAAGAAACAACTTAAGCAGGAGCAAAAAACGGTGTTGGTAGGGGTGGTTACCTCCGACCAATCGGAACAGCAGCTAAATGACTACCTCGATGAATTGGCTTTTTTGTCAGAAACGGCCGGTGTGATTGCGGTGAAAAGGTTTACCCAAAAATTGCCTCATCCCGATCCTCGAACATTTGTGGGGAAGGGAAAGCTGGAAGAAATTAAAAAATATGTAAGCCTGCATGGAGAGGTGGAGTTGGTGATATTCGATGATGAATTAACCGGATCACAGATTCAAAATATTGAGAAGGAGTTGGGGGTAAAGACGATTGATAGGAGCGATTTGATATTGGACATTTTTGCCAGCAGGGCCAAAACCGCCCAGGCCAAAACCCAGGTGGAGCTGGCGCAGTATCAATATATTTTACCCAGGCTCAAAGGCATGTGGAAGCATTTGGAAAGACAGGGGGGAGGAGTAGGGACCAGGGGCCCGGGTGAAACAGAAATTGAAACGGATCGTCGTATAGTAAAAGACAAGATTAGTTTATTGCGCAAAAGGTTGACCGAAATAGATCGGCAGGCCTCTACCCAGCGCCAGGAGCGGGGAGAGTTCATCCGCGTATCGCTGGTAGGGTATACCAATGTGGGCAAATCCACTATTATGAATTTGCTGAGCAAGAGCGAAGTGTTTGCAGAAAATAAATTATTTGCCACGCTCGACACTACTACCCGAAAAGTAGTATTTGAACAAACGCCTTTTTTGCTGAGTGATACCGTAGGGTTCATTCGAAAATTGCCGCATCACTTGGTAGAGAGTTTTAAGAGCACGCTCGATGAAGTGCGAGAGGCGGATATTCTATTGCATGTGGTAGATATTTCGCATGCCCAGTATGAGGAGCAGCTTACGGTAGTGAATAAAACATTGGCAGAACTAGGTGCTGCAGAAAAGCCAACGGTAACTATTTTCAATAAAATGGACCGGTATGAGGAGCAAGCTTTTGATGAGTGGCTGGAGCCGGAGGTGAAAGCGCAGCTATTGATTGATTTAAAGGAGCGCTGGCAAAACGAGACCAATGGCAATTGTGTATTTGTATCGGCCACCGAAAAAACGAATATTGACGGATTGCGTCAAACGATATTGAATAAAGTGCGGGAGATGTACCAGATAAGGTATCCATACCGCGCGGAATATTTTTATTAGGCGTGCATGTATTCGGTGAGTCACCCCCCCAGGGTGACTCACCGAATACATGCAGAAACCAGGACTGACTCACCGCCAATGAAACAAAAAAAATACAACTGGCATAAATTGGCCGACAGTGTAGCGGAGATTCCTTTTTCTGCCAATGCAATGGCATCGGTAGCGGTGGCGGGAAAAACCATTTGTGTGGCCATGCAAAAGGATCAATTGATGGCTTGTGCTCAAAAATGTCCGCATGCGGGAGGAATGATGGCCGATGGGCATATGGATGCGTTGGGAAATATTGTTTGTCCGCTGCACCGGTATAAATTCAGCTTACTGAATGGAAGAAATGTGAGTGGGGAAGGGTATTTTCTGAAAACCTACCCGGTGGAAATTAGAAATGAGGGCGTATTTGTAGGATTTGAAGAAAATAACGTATTTAATTGGTAGAAAAAGGGATTTAATTTTTGTTAAAAACTAAAATGCCTTATTTTTGCTCTCCAATAAAAAAGCAACACTCCTCCTTAGCTCAGTTGGTTAGAGCATCTGACTGTTAA
>CANIMM010000337.1 GCA_947468255.1 Chitinophagaceae bacterium
ATCATTGAATACATACTTACCGGACGGTAGGGGATATCTCCAATCTTGTCCTTATTGAGGTCGTAGCCTTCGTATTTGTCCCAGTAATTATGATTGAATGTGTTTTGTACCAGTGACCCATTGGTGCCTACATCAAAGGTGTTGCCGATAAAATTATTTTCTTCCAGCACTACTTCCATGCAACTAGCCTGTATTTTTAATGCCCATCCATTGTTTTCAAATGTATTGTGTTTCATATAAACCCTGCTGGCTCCTTCCATAAAAATGGCACTGGTGTTTTTTGAAAAATGATTTCCACTCATATATCCATCGGATATTTCTTTCAATAAAATTCCATGAGCAGCATCTCCCCAGTTCTCTTCAAAATAATTGTTAACCATTTTGATGTGCTTACTGAACATTACGGATACTCCCGATCCATTATTGCTGAAAATATTACTTATATACGTGTCATCGTTTGAAAACATAAAATGCAATCCATACCGAATATTTTTATCAGCAGTATTACGCATTATGATTGAGTTTTTTACAAATTCAAAATATATGCCATCCCTATGTCCCGACACCCTATTGCCGATGATGCGCATACTATCGCATTTCCAACAGTGGATGCCATTGGCATTTTGCTGTTCTTCGCCACCCTGGGCGGTAAGCTGGTTGTTTTCTATGGTACAATTGACTCCATTTTGTATATAAATGCCGAAAAATGTATCCTCGAGTATATTATTTTTTATAGTTACATGACTGCAGTCGTATACTTTTATTCCACTTAGATCTTCAAGATTTGAAATGCCGGAATGTATTATTCTAAAACCCTCCACAACTACTCCATTTGCCTTGATAGCGATAATTTCAAATTTTTTTTCACCATCCAATGTAGGATAACCAATACCCTTTAAAATAATATATTTACGGATGATTAATTTTTTCTCTCTGTAAAGACCTGCGTCTACGAGTACTGTGTCGCCTGAGGTAGCTGCTGCAATGCCCGCCGTAATATTTTTATAGTTGCGGTTAGCACCTACGTGAATGGTTTTTGCGGAAACGGTAATGGCAAAAAGGCAATTTGCAATAAATAGTAGTTTAATCATTGCTGCATTTCCTCCCAGGATATTTTATTTCCATTAATCTGCGAGAATGTTTTTTCTAGGCTGTCTTCATTTTCGAAAGCGGCAATGTTCCCATTCATTGGACTTTTGAGGGCAGGGCTTTGTAGAAAATGGGCATCAGAAACTTTAATTAACTGGTTAGGAATGCTGAAATTGGTAAAGTAATAATCCGCGATATCTTTTTTTTCAATTTTATTGGATTTGATAAATTCAATGATGCAATGCTCGTCGTCAAACTTATACACCTTGCTTTTTTTGGTTACTATTTCTGCTCCAAATCTTTTGTCGCTAATGGTCATTTTACAATAATCACAGTTGTCTTTTCCAATACGTATTGGATTGGGGGAGCTGCTGCATCCACTTATACTAAGGGTAATGCATCCAATTAAAATGAATAGAATTGTGTTGGAAATAGAAACTTGCTTTTTATGCTTTCTTCTTTCATAGATTACCAGTCCTAATAAAATTAACCCTACGGCAACAAAAATCCATCCTCCTATATCAGGAATTGAATAGGCGCCGAAATTGAGTAATTGTTTAAATCCTATTAAAGGCGGCTGGTAGGACATTCCAGGAACGATGATAGCAGCCTCAGGATTAAGATGGTGGCCATAGTTATATTCCCATCGCCAGAAATCAATCATTGCAACTACACCAAAAAGGATGAAAAGTATGCATAAGAAATTCATCCATTTTCTCTTAGCTACAATAGCTACAATAACAAATAATAATGCAAAAAATAGAATAATACCAGGAAGTACTTTGAATTCTATAAAGTCATCGGCATGTAATGTCTTCATTCCGATATAGTGATTTAGTCCGTTGATAATATCTATATTTCCGGCGAGTTTATTGGCATAAATTAGCATGCGCAATCCTTCAGGGTATTGAGGGGCGTCTAAATCTATGCGCCACATCGGGGTAAATAAAACCATTACCAATCCAATGCCGCACAATAAAAGTAACATTCTTGTTACCGTTGCTATTTTATTGTTTTTCATTCTGTTGAGTTATAATTGAAAAGAGCGCTTTAAAAGCTGTGGTAGGAATGCTATCACAGCTTTTGAAGCGCTCCTCCCTGAATATTATTTTTTAGTATCAGTATCGTTTTTAGGGAGGTTGGTACCTGTGCTAAAACTAATTGGAACGGCACTTCCTGCTGGTGATACCCTTACATATCCCTGCATTTCCTGGTGCAATGCGCTACAGAAATCGGTACAATACATTGGGAATATACCTACTCTGTCAGGTGTCCATTTTAAAGTGGATGTTTCACCAGGCATAATTAACAATTCTGCATTGCCTGCTCCTTTGATGGCAAATCCGTGCGGTACATCCCAGTCTTGCTCAAGGTTGGTCAAGTGAAAGTAAACTTCATCGCCCATTTTTATTCCTTCAATATTGTCAGGGGTAAGGTGAGAGCGGATGGCTGTCATGTATACATGCACTTTGTTTCCTTCTCTGGTAACCTTTGTGGTACCCTCGCCTTTTGATGCATAGGGGTGGTTATTTTCCTCAATCTTATAAAACTTAACTGACCTGTCACGGATAACGCTTGCTGCTACTGCTTGCGCATAATGTGGTTCGCCAATGGTTGGAAAATCTAGTATTAACTGCATTTTATCGCCACTGATATCATAAAGCTGAGCACTCTGTGCTAGTTCTGGACCTGTAGGCAGGTAACGGTCCTTGGTAATTTTATTATAGGCGATTACATATTTTGCATTTGGTTTTTTGGTGTCTCCTCCAGGGATACAAAGGTGCCCAACTGAGTAATAAGTAGGGGCCCTGTCCAACACCTTTAAATCTTTGATATTCCATTTAACAATTTCTGAGGATACAAAGAATGATGTAATTGCATTTCCTTTGCCGTCAAATTCTGTATGTAAAGGTCCTAGGCCTGGTTTTTTTACCTCGCCATATAATGCTGCCTCATATTTTATAACAGGAATGCCATCGTAATCTCCTTCGTATGTTTTTTCTGCAATTGCTTTTTGTATTTTATCAAAACTAAATACAGGAATTAATGCGGCTAATTTTCCACTTCCTACGATATATTCTCCCGTAGGGTCTACATCACAACCATGAGGTGATTTTGGACATGGAATGAAATAGCAGATATCTTTTAGGTCTTTGGTATCCAAAACAGTCACTTCTGTTTTTATTTCTGATGTTGCGGAATGTGTTTTTTCGTTGTA
>CANIMM010000338.1 GCA_947468255.1 Chitinophagaceae bacterium
CTTGATGATCAAAATTATTGTAATTGACAACAATAATTTGTGAGGCCTGGGCCTCATTTTATTTGAATATTTGAATGATTATTTATGAACGGAACAAAAATAAATCCAGGTGTGCAGGAAGCCTTTTATTGAGAACTGGATTTTCAACTACAATGTGAATAGCCAATTTATTTTGGGGTTATTTTTCTACAGACAAGCTTTCATTTTGGTTAAAATAAAATGTAAGATATTTGATTACCCCCCTTCAACCATACTCAAATTTTTGGCCAACTCTATTTACGGCTGGAAAACGTAAAATCAACAATATTCCTTCTTGAAAAGGTTGAGCTATTCTAGGGACTACCTAAGAAGATTTTTTAACAAAAAAACTGGGGTACTACCTGCGCTTGAGTATCGGAAGCAATAAGTGATAAAAAAAGTGAAGAAACTTTTTTCGCCATCGATTAATTAGGTTTGCAATATTTCACTGAATATTTGTTTAAAAACAATTAGAAAAATCGAATAGCCCGGCAATTGCTATTACTCCATAACTTACTAACAAAACCAATGTAAGGAGTTGCGTAATCGAAAATTCCTCCATAAACACTGTTTCCATTATTACTATCTTGCGATGAACTAAAGTAGCTACCACTTAATCCAATAATCCCTTTAATTGACCACAAGGTTGCTAATTCATCCCTACTCGGTAAAAACCAATCCGAATACCCACCCCCTCTGTAGTCGGAACACATCTTAGTAGCGCCGCCGAGTATTATATTGGTAACTTTTTGAGTATTACCTATTCCCGCTGTAATATACTCTTCAGTCGTGCAAATAACCATGTAATTGTAGTCACTATAAATTGTGGAATACCTGGTTCCTCCTGCGGGTGACTGATCCACTGTTGCAGCAATAATACCGTGTATTTCCCCTGGAACTACCAACCAAGGGGTTGAATTGTCAAAAAGATATGCAATAACACCTCCTTGGTAGGGATCACCTGGTCCAAGTGCTAATGTTGTGAAAGATAATTCGTTGCCATAGGCTGTACCTCCTTTATTGGTAGCATAGGCTCTTACATAATATTTTGTTGACCTGGCAAGGCCGGTTAAACTACTTGAAAAGGAGGAACTGCTAACGCCGACTGTTTTAGACGCTGAACTTATGGTCGGTGCTGTTGAAGTACTCCAAACTACACCACTTGCTGTAATTGCGGTTCCACCCGTATTACTAATATTTCCATTTACGGTGGCAGTAGTTGACCCAATGACTGAATACTGAGTGGTAGCTAGCGTTGCCAAAGAGAACGTTTTCACAAAAAAACCCTGTGGTATCACCTGCGCTTGTGTAGCAGTTGCAATCAGTAATAATAAAAGCAGATTTCTTTTCATTTTTCCGAACAGTTAATAGTGTAATCGATTTTAAAAAACATTGCAAGTCAAACATCTCAAAATTAAATTTAAAACTACAATCAATTTGTGAGTTGAAGACCTTATTTATTTGTTATGCTGATTAAAGGGTAGGCCAAAAGAACCGTTTGGATGGCTGTTTGTCTTTTTATTTCTTTGTAGAAAAAGTCAATGCCCATGCAGATGAATCAATGCCCTGGTTGGCGATAACAGTTGGTTTATCAATTTTATTGCCCTTACTGGCAGCATAAAATGGGTTATTGTTTAAAATGGGTAATGGCCCATTTAAGTAAATTATTATTGTCGTTGGGCAGCTGTAATTTCTTAACGATTCGGTAGCGGTGGTTGCTCACTGTTTTTTCGGTAATATATAAAATGTCCGCAATTTGTTTACTGGTCTTTTGCTGGGCTATGAGCTCTACTATGCGGTATTCTGCAAGAGATAATTTTTCGGTATCGGGATGTTGCTGAATTTTCCTATTGAGGTAATTGAAAGCAATTTTTACTGTCACCTTAATTTGTTCCTCATTCCAAGGTTTTACGATGTAGTTGAAGGGGTTGGTGTCTTCTGCAGCCTGTACTATATCCAGAGTACTAAAAGCAGTTACATAAATAATTTCTAGTTTTGGTAACAATTGTTTTGCGTCAGTTGCAAAGTCAATGCCCGAGGCCCCCTTGCCAAGATTGATATCGCAGATGGCCAATTCAGGACTGAATTTCTCCAAAATTGCCAGGGCATCGGAATGCTGGTGGGCCACCCTTGTTTGGTACCCGGCAGCCTCCAGCAGTTCTTGGAGATCCAGCGCCACCAAGATTTCGTCTTCTAGGATTAAAATTTTATTGTTTTTCATATTGGATTAGTAGTTGAATTCAAAACTATGTGTTACCCCATTCGATTGCTGTAGAGAGTAATTAGCTGCTAACTGCTCACACATAATGGCAATCAATTTCATACCCATACTGCTTGTTTTTATTTGGTCATTGGTAAATCCTGGACCATTGTCTGTAATTATCACAATATACCCCTTCTTATTTTTTTGAAATCGGATCACTAGTCGGCCGTCTTTGGTGTTGTTGAACGCATATTTGAATGCATTGGAAACCGCTTCATTCAATATCAATCCAATTGAGATCGCTTTGTCGAGTGATAGTTGAATGGCGGGATCAATTTCACAATGAACTGTTACGGGCTGGGAGGGTTGATACATGGATTGCAAGTGGCCCAGGAGCATGTTTACATAATTCCCCATTTTTACCAATTCAGAATTATCGTGGCTGTACAAATTCTGGTGTACCATCGCCATCGACTGAATCCTGTTTTGCAAAGTGGCGATTACCTCTTTTGTATCGGCATCCTTGTTTCTGCGTTTTTGAAGATTGAGCAGGCTGTACATCACTTGCAGATTGTTTTTAACCCGGTGGTGCACCTCTTTTAGCAATACTTCATTGCGTGCATTTTGCTGACTGATCCGTTCTGTATTTTGCTGTAATTGTAGATTTTGTTGTTCAATTAAATTGTTGCTTTTTGTTTTTTGCCGGTTATTGGCATAGAGGATTAGTCCGATAATGACCGCGGCAGTTAGGGATAGTATTAATAGGATTAATTGATTTTGCTGTAATTCACTCTTGCTGGTTACTTTCGACAAGGAAAGGTTGGAAGCAGCCAAATCTGCCCTTCTTTTTCCAATTTCCAACTTGCCCAGTAAAAGAACGGACTGGTTTTTCTGTATCCTGCTGTAAAGCTCATTGGCAAACTGGCTATACAGATGTTGGTAATAATAGGCAGAATCGAAGCGATTGGTTGCCTTAAAGTAGTTTGCGGATGCTTCGTATATTTTCAGTTGAATTCGTTTAATGGTTTTGTTGAAAAAATATTTTCTAGCACTATCTATATA
>CANIMM010000339.1 GCA_947468255.1 Chitinophagaceae bacterium
CTTTTTGAAAAAACACCTTTTTATCAAGTCCTTGTTGTACAATATCCTTACCCAACAAATAGGTATTACTTTCGAAGTAGGTTTTATCAAAGTCGCTACCAATTTTTTGATAGGTAACATCAAAGCCTGCGTACACCCAGCTATTCATGGTCTTCCACAATTCAATCACTTCCGGTTTTCCTTCCTCCCAATCCAGTAACATTTGCTGTGTCGCCTTCATGATAGGGGCCTCTTTTTCTGCTTCCTCTTTTGTTTTTCCGGAAGCGATTAATTGGGCTACTTGCTCTTTATAGGCATCATTAAATTTTACATAATATTCACCCACCAAATGATCTCCCTTGGTATGGGTAGATTCTGGAGTGGCGCCATTTGCAAACAATTGCCAGGCGATCATACTTTTACAAATATGGATTCCTCGATCGTTTACGATACAGCTTTTTATTACTTCATAGCCATTGGCTTTTAAAATCTCCGCTACGGTCCAGCCCAGAAAATTATTTCTTAAATGACCAAGGTGCAATGGTTTATTGGTATTGGGAGAAGAGTATTCCACCATTACTTTTTTTCCATTCATGGCTTTTTTTCCAAAGCAACTATCGGCATGATTATTTTCTAGTAAATCGATCCAATATTGATCGGATACAGTCAAATTTAAAAATCCTTTGATAATATTGAATGTTGAAAATGTTTCGGGGTAATCACCTACCAGCATTTCGCCCAACTGGTTGCCGATTGCATCTGGAGATAAGCGAAGTGATTTTACCAAAGAAAATAATACTACCGTATAGTCGCCTTCAAATTCAGGTTTGGTTTGGTTGATCTGAAAATCCTTTTCAGTAAATGGCTGATCGTATAATTTAGCTAAACTTTTCAGTACGCCTATTTGTAAGTAGTTGGCTATTGACATGCTGCAAAAATACCTTTCCTTGGCTTACCAAAAAAGTGGCTGACCATATTTGGCTGAATACTTTGATATTAATGGCTATTTATATGCTGTAAAAAAATAATATAGTGAATTGGATTTTCTAAAATAATCCCTTGATTTTGCAACGCAATAATTCTGCTTTCCTGGCGTTTTTCAGGTAAAATGAGGTAGAGCAGAAGAAGAAATTTGCGAAATTGGACAAATCTAAAAATCAATTTGTAGCTTTGCGCACTTTTTTAATATTATGATAAGTGTAAACAATGTAACCCTTGCCTATGGCAAAAGGGTTTTATTCGATGAAGTAAATATCAGTTTCACCAAGGGCAATTGTTATGGTGTAATTGGAGCCAACGGTGCTGGGAAATCAACTTTTCTTAAAATCCTGAGTGGTGAAATTGAGCCCAATAAGGGAACAGTCCATATTTCCCCAGGAGAGCGGATGGCGGTATTGCGTCAGGATCAGTTTGGATTTGATGAAGTGAGCGTATTGCATACCGTGATGATGGGGCATATCAAAATGTGGGAGCTAATGCAACAAAAGGATGCCTTGTACATGAAGGAGGATTTTAGTGAAGCAGATGGCATGAGGGCAGGAGAGATGGAGCATGAATTTGGCGAAATGGGAGGTTATACTGCGGAAAGTGATGCCGCCCAGTTTTTAAATGAACTAGGCGTAAAGGAAGATTTGCACCAGATGCTAATGAAGGATATTGGTGCCAATATTAAGGTAAGGGTATTATTGGCACAGGCTTTATTTGGAAATCCTGACATTTTGCTATTGGATGAACCTACCAATAACCTCGATGTGGAAACCATTAGCTGGCTTGAAAATTTCCTGGCAGATTACGAGAATATCGTGTTGGTTGTAAGTCATGATCGTCACTTTTTAGATGCGGTTTGTACGCATGTGGCAGATGTGGACAAACAAAAAATAAAAATTTATACAGGAAATTACACTTTTTGGTATGAAAGTTCTCAGTTGGCTTCCAGACAAGCCTCTGACAAAAACAAGAAAACGGAAGATAAAAAGAAAGACCTATTGGAGTTTATTGCGCGCTTTAGTGCAAATGCTTCCAAATCAAAACAGGCTACCTCACGTAAAAAGGCGTTGGATAAGCTGGTTTTTGAGGATATTACCCCTAGTAACAGAAAATATCCTGGTATCATCTTTAAACCCGAAAGAGAGGTAGGAAATCAGATCCTCAACGTAGAGAAATTGTCTAAATCACTCGACGGCAAACCCTTATTCAGCAATATTACTTTTGATATAGTAAAAGGTCAGAAAATTGCATTTTTAAGTAAAAATCCATTAGCATTAACCACTTTTTTTGAAGTGATCAATGGTAGGGTGCAGCCGGATCATGGCGTGTATGAATGGGGAACGACCATTACTTCTGCTTATTTAAACAATGACAATACCGAATTTTTTACCGGCACACTCAATCTGATGGATTGGTTGCGCCAATACGTGCCACCGCAAACCAAGGATGTAGATGAGGATTTTATACGTGGTTTTTTAGGGAAAATGTTGTTTAGCGGGGATGAGATCTTAAAGAAAACCAATGTATTGAGTGGAGGTGAAAAGGTACGGTGTATGGTGAGTAAAATGATGCTGCAGAATCCTAATTTGGTTATTTTGGATGAACCAACCAATCACCTTGATCTAGAAAGTATTACTGCATTCAATGATGGGATGCTTACTTTTCCAGGAGTAGTATTACTAACTACCCATGATCACCAGTTTATGAATACGGTTGCCAACCGAATTATTGAAATTACCCCCAAGGGTATGATTGATCGGTTAATGACTTATGACGAATATCTGGTGGATGAGCGGGTTAAGGCATTAAAAGAGGAGCTATACAGTTAATAAAGCAAATCAAATAACAATTTCTCCAAGGTTTTGGCACGATTTTTACAAGGGTTGGAGTAATCAAATCGTACTCCAGATGAAAAAATTAGTATTGTTAGGTTTTGTTGTTTTACTCATTTCCTTGGGAGTGGCAACTGCGCAAAACCGGACTTCCTTCAATTCTACTTCAAGTTATACTACTGCTGTGGGTGTAAAATTTTACCCTGGGGCAATTTCTGTAAAACATTTTACCAATGATAATACGGCCTTGGAGGGGCTGGGCTATTTTTGGAATAAGGGAGTTCGAATAACAGGGTTGTACGAAATCCATGGGGATATCAATGCTGCGGATGGGTTGAAATGGTATATGGGCCCCGGTGCCCATGTAGGATTTTATGGTAGTAAATATGGAGGGGGCACTTCGATTGGGGTGGATGGGGTGTTAGGATTGGATTATAA
>CANIMM010000340.1 GCA_947468255.1 Chitinophagaceae bacterium
AAATGAGAGATGAAATCTTACATCATATTGACAATCCCAAGCAGCTTGAAAAGCTGTATCGGAACAATAAGACGGCTTTCAAAACGGAGTTCAATTTGCTTTACCATGAACTAGGGGAAAATAAACTTGCACAATATTGGAATGAAAGACTGAATTACGAAAGTGCAGAAATATCCTGGGGGAGCAATAAAGAATTACTCTTTGTAATAATTATTGCTTTGATAGCAGGTATTATCGCAAAGCTTCCCTCGCTATTAAATATCAACTCTGAACTTTTTTATTCGAGAAATATCGGATTAATCATTTTTCCAATGTTGGCCACTTACTTTATCTGGAGAAATACTCCTTCTTTAAAAAAAATTGTAGTTATAGGACTATTGTTTTTAATTGCAGTAATTTTCATCAACCAGTTACCTGCAGATAATACCAGCAACACCTTGATTTTATCCTGCATTCACTTACCAATTTTTTTGTGGGCGGTGCTAGGGTTTATATATATTGGCGACAATATAAAGGATCAACAAAAACGAATAGACTTTCTGAGATACAATGGTGATTTAGTAATCATATCCGGCCTCATACTGATCGCAGGTGCTATGCTCACAGGAATTACAATCGGACTGTTTTCTGTTATTGGCTTGGATATTAAGCAATTTTATTTTGACTATATTGTTGTATTCGGGCTTCCCGCAGTGCCCATACTGGGAACTTATATAACGCAAACCAATCCGCATCTGGTGGATAAGATTTCGCCTGTTATTGCAAAAATATTCAGCCCTTTAGTCTTGATTACAGTGACTGTTTATCTTGCAGCAATTTTGTTTTCAGGCAAAAACTTACAAATCGACAGGAGTTTTTTAATGGCACTCAATATGCTATTAATCGGCGTTATGGCGATTATTTTATTTTCAGTTTCAGCAACAACTAAAAAGAATGTTAACCCTCTTGGCAATCTTATTCTATTTGCTTTATCAATAGTAACAGCGATTGTAAACGGAATTGCCATTGCTGCAATTTTATTTAGAATTTCAGCTTGGGGAATTACTCCAAACCGAATTGCGATTTTAGGAGTGAATATCCTTATGCTGATAAATCTTTTCATGGTAGCTTTCCAACTCTTTAAAACTGTTTCAAGAAAGTCAGACATCCGTGCTGTTGAAAATTCAATAGCAATATTTATTCCTATTTACATCTTATGGACAATTATTGTGACTTTTATTTTCCCCTTGCTATTTAGTTTTAAATAACATTAGAAAATAGAAAACCTCGGCATAGCAGCAGCTTTTCAATTGACGGAATTTCTTGCTATGCAGACAATTGTATGATTACAGAAAGTTCTGTTCTCCGAAAGCATGTTTACTGATAATTATCTTTATTATTGTACTGTCGATTATGATTGGTGGTGGCGTTATTGCTTCGTTTTGTTTTGGTGAACTAGCCCATAAATAAATCATGATTAACAATACTTAAATAACCATGTCAACTGCAAGTGCTGATGAAGGTTTAAAACGGGTAGTAGGAGTTTCGGGACTTACCCTTTCCATTGTAAATGGTGTAATTGGTGCTGGCATATTTGCTCTGCCGGCAATCGTAAGTATTGCAATGGGTGCATTTGGGATATTCGGATATATTTTTTGCAGCTTATTACTCGCTTCTATTATGCTTTGCTATGCAGAAATTGGAAGCCGCGTTACCAGCAGCGGTGGATCCTATGCCTATGTAGAGAATGCTTTTGGAAACTTACCCGGATTTATTATTAACGGCTTATACTTTTTTGGGTGGGGCATTTTGGGAAGTGCTGCCATGATGAATATTATTGCTGACGCATTAACTATAGTATCTCCTGCTTTTTTGAATCCACTGATTCGTGGACTTTTCTTTTTTATACTGATTGGACTTATGGTGGTGATCAATATACGTGGCACAAAACAAGCCATTCGTTTTGTGAAACTAATCTCCCTCCTGAAATTATTTCCACTCCTGGGTATTATCATTTTTGGTTTCAGCCATATAAAAATTGGCAATCTCCATTGGGAAAATATACCTTCGCTGAAAACTTTTTCTGATACTGCCCTCGTTCTATTTTTTGCATTTGCTGGATTTGAAACATCGCTTGGTGTAAGTGGAGAATTGAAAAATCCAAAACGAACAGTCCCCCTCGGTATTTTCTTAGGAGGAACCATTGTGCTCATAGTATACCTATTATTACAAACTATAACTCAGGGCATACTGGGCGCAGAAATAGCTACATATAAAGACGCTCCGCTTGCGGCTGTGGCCGAAAAAATAATTGGTCCTGTTGGAACTACAATCCTGTTATTTACTGCTGGCTTATCTTGTTTTGGATGTGTAACTGCTGATGTAATGGCTACTCCTCGATCCTTATTTGCCTGTGCTAATGATGGTATGTTCCCGAAATTCTTAGGTAAGGTTCATCCCAAATTTGCCACACCATATCTGGCTATCATCACCTACGGCTCACTGATATTTATTTTTTCCATTTCCGGCGGATTTAAACAACTGGCAATATTGGCCAGTGCAGCTATCCTGCTTGTTTACCTCACCGTTATTTTAGCCACCATCAAATTAAGAAAGAAGAAACAAACTGCAGCAGAAAAAACATTCCAGGCTCCCGGTGGATTGTTGGTGCCCTTTATTGGAATTGCGGCCATTGCCTGGCTCTTAACCAGTTTGAACAAATGGGAAATTCTTTCCACTATTATTTTCATTGGTATAATATGCGGGATCTATTTTGCCATGAAGTGGATGAAAAGTAAAAGTTAGCGCATTGAGATTTCGAAAAATACAAGGAGACAATATTATGAATGACAATTGGACAGATAGATGGAATGAAAGATATAGCAAAGATGAGTTTGCCTATGGCGAACAACCAAATAGCTATTTAAAAGAAAAGTTAGAGCAATTAAATGTTGGAGCAATCCTTTTCCCCGCTGAAGGGGAAGGGCGAAATGCTGTTTTTGCTGCTAGACTTGGCTGGACTGTTTTAGCATTTGATATTAGCATTGAAGGAAAAAAGAAAGCCCTTCGGCTTTCCGAAACTAACCAGGTAAGTATCAATTATCAAGTGGGTGAATTAGAAACAATGGAATATAGCAACAATCAGTTTGATGCCATTGCGCTAATTTATGCACACTTTCCAGCTAACCTTAAATCCCATTATCATTTAATTCTTGACAAATATTTGCGTAA
>CANIMM010000341.1 GCA_947468255.1 Chitinophagaceae bacterium
AAAGACAGAGCAGGGAATTGGGGGTAGAACAGTTACCCAATATCAGCACAAAAATTTACAGTTGCATATAGGAGGTGAATATCAATACGGCTTCACTTCTACTAGAACTTTTGGCAATAAGTTCGGTGTGTCTGACACATTGCAGTTTGATGATGAGATAGCGGCCAAACAATACAATATTTTTTTACAATCTGAATTGCAGATTACAAAAAATTTGATTCTTGATGGCGGGCTTAGTTACAACAATTTTAATTATGGGTTTACGCGGCTCAATAGTAGGCCGGTAAAAGATGTACAAAGGGACTTTGATCCAGTAGTAGTACCAAGGATTTCATTGTTGCAAAAAATCGGATCCAAATATAGTGTATACGTTACCGTTAGTAATGGATATTCTCCTCCTACCATCGACGAAATAGTTCCTTCCTCCGGCGTTTTCAATAATTTGCTGAATGCTGAGAAAGCTACTAATTATGAATTAGGTTTTCGGGGCGAGTGGATACCCAATAAATTGTATTCTGAAGTAGCTGCTTACTTTTTTCATTTAAACAATACCATCGTTACTCGAAGGGATGCGGCTGGAGCAGATTATTTTGTAAACACTGGACAAACGGAACAAAAGGGAATGGAGTTTTCCCTCAATTATTATCCCCTTCGAAATTCCGTCCACTTTTTGAGGGAGCTAAAATGCTGGTCTAATTTCACCTTCATCGATGCGGCCTTCAAAACCTATCAGCAGGGTGCGGTTGATTATTCCGGAAAAAAATTAACAGGCACTTCTCCTAGGGTATTGGTGGGAGGTGTAGACGCGCTTACTAAAATCGGTATTTATGCGAACCTAACCTATAGTTATACCGATCAAATTCCATTGAATGATGCCAATAGCGTTTTTGCAAATGCTTATCAGCTCTTTTATGGCAGGTTAGGATATAAAAAAGATTTTGGTAAATGCATAAAAGGAGAAATTTATCTTTCGTACGACCGGTCTTTCAATACGCCTTATGGTTTGGGAAATGACCTCAATGCTGCCTTCAATCGGTTTTACAATCCTTCAGCACCTGAAAATGTACTAGCAGGTCTAAAAATCCAATTCAATTTATAAGCCAAGAAAGTCAGTCCAAGAACTGTTTACATTTGAAAATGTATCTTTGCAAAAAAAATGCAACTAGTGGATTTTGGACAGATTGCCATCAAGGAAATATTAACGGTATCATTTACCCTATTTGCGGTGATTGATATTGTGGGCAGTGTGCCAATCCTGGTATCGCTGCGCAATAAGATGGGCGGCGAGATTAAGTCTACCCATGCCACTATCGCTTCTGGTGCATTGATGATTTTGTTTTTGTTTATAGGCAAGCAATTTCTAGACCTGATGGGTTTGGATATACAGTCTTTTGCGGTTGCAGGTAGTATCGTTATATTTATCATAGGTCTTGAAATGGTGCTAGGGCACGATTTTTTCAAATCAGATGGAAATCCAAAAAGTGGCAGTGTGGTACCGATTGCATTTCCTTTGATTGCAGGGTCTGGAACATTGACCACCATTATGAGTTTGAAAGCGAATTACAATGATGCCAATATATTCATTGGCATTTTGATTAATTGTGTAGTGGTTTATATTGTATTGAAATCATTGAAGTGGATAGAAAGTTTTTTAGGCGTAAACGGAATGACTGTAATAAGAAAATTTTTCGGCGTAATATTGCTGGCTATTGCAGTAAAGATCTTTGGAAGTAATATCTCGCATTTCGGTAAATAATGCAAATACCGGCCTCGTAGTACAATGGATAGTATAAGGGCCTCCGAAGCCCCAGATTCAGGTTCGATTCCTGACGAGGCCACTATTTACAAATGCAAGTAGTTGATAATCAATTATTTATGTTTTAAAACACTCTTAAAAGATACAGTTCAAGATACACTTTTTTTTAAAAGTAGCCATTATTAACTAATATTAACTGGTATGAACGATCATGATATTGAGCTAATTAAGTTTTGTACTGATGTGACGAAGTACCTAGAATCATTTGTAAAAAATAAAGAAAACGAGCATATTATTTTAGAAGGCTTAGATAGAATTTATGACGAAGAAACTCGCAAAAACCCCATCCCACTAGAATCAAAAAAAAATAGAGTTATAGTTAACTCCAGAGAAGAATATTATCCATTTCTTTTAGCGGTGTATTTACTAATTAATGATGTAAAAAAGTTAAATGAAATTTTAGAGTTTCAAAGAAGCAACTTTAGGTCAAACAGATTGGTTGAGGATGCAGAATTTGATCTTTTCTTTAATACTTATGTATGGGAAACAATCAAACAGGCAAGTGTCCTATTAAATAAATCAAATTATGATTTTGAGGAGTTTGAAAATTATTGGAAAGAATACTTTTCTAGAACAGAGGGTTTTACTTCAAAGCCAATTAATTTTGAAATGGATGAGAAGTATAAAAATTTACTTATCGATAAAATTTCTCAATTTGTACTTGAAGATGACCACTTTTTATTGATTAATTTTTTTTCACGAAATGAAATAAAATTTAGAGTAAGGTTTACAGTCCCTGCTAATTCAGTTGCAGATTTATTTTTAAGACTTCATAAACATAAAAAAATAGATTATGAGTGTAGTAAGAGTAAAATCGCTCGTTGGTTAGCTGATAGAATTATGACGAAAGGGGAAAGGCAGAAATTTTTTATCAAACCAAAGAGTGAGCCTTTGAAAAACATCCTACTTGGGAAAAAAAAGACAACACTTAATATACTTCTCGATTTCCTACCCAAAGAGCCGGGTCCCGATTTGGGGTCCTAAAACAAGATTCTTAAGATAATTGCCTGCTAATTTTGTGAATTAATATAAAAATTTAATTCATGAAAATAGTAACTATAAGTGCCGATGAGCTTCGCGAAATAATACGTGAAGAGATTAAAAATGCAGGTAACCTAGTCAAGGATTCTATAACGTCCTTGGAATACCTGAATGTCACCCAGCTTTCTAAATATATCCATCTTTCTGTTCCAGCAATTTACCAAAGAGTTGCCGATGACTCTATTCCCCATAACCGAATCGGCTCAAGAATTATTTTTGAGCGTTCAGATATTGATAAATGGATTAAATCAAAAAATTCATCTCCTCCTTCGTGAAGTAAAAATTCAATCGAAAACATTTTGTAATTTTTTAAACCTCACAAAAATAAAATTATATGAATAATTATGATACA
>CANIMM010000342.1 GCA_947468255.1 Chitinophagaceae bacterium
CTCACATTGGAGCTACTAAAAACTTTCTCTGAATATCCAGTAGAGAATCTCCCCCTATTTGTAAAAGAAAAAAAATATAAATAACCACAACCCTTCACATCCTTCATTTTTCAAATATTGCATTTAGATTCGTTAAAACTATTGATTTTACTATCCCCTACCAAAACTAAATCAGGATACAAATGCAATTTTTTGATTACTAAACTGTACTGATAAAATTAGCCTCCCACTAGAATTGACTAGTACCTACACATGATAAGCTAACAGAATATGGATTTAGCCAAATAACTAGCTAGATTATACGAAGTAACTGGAGTTATTAGTTATCAGAATAGTATTATATTTAACAAATTAATTGTCTTTTTGACGGTAAAAAAAAAAATGGATTGCCCTTGCTTGGCCAACATTGTCAGTTTTTTTATATAAAAAAAGAAATTTGCCATTAACACATCAAAAAATATATTTCGCATTTATTAAATTCAACTTCATGAAAAAAATCACTTTTCTTTCTTTATTACTGATTAAGTTAATAACTGCAAGTTTTGCCCAATCGTCCAAGGAGCCTATTTTACCTCAAGTAATTACAACAAATGGAATACTGGAAGGTATGGAGGAATCTGGAATACACAGTTTTAAAGGAATTCCTTTTGCAGCACCTCCGATTGGTGATTTACGCTGGAAGGAGCCCCAACCGGTAAAGAATTGGAAGGGCATTCGCAAGGCCAACAAGTTTGGACCTCGAGCAATGCAACGACCTATATTTGGTGATATGGGATTTCGCTCTGATGGCATTAGCGAGGATTGTCTTTACCTGAATGTATGGACGCCGGCAATTTCACCCAAAGCTAAACTACCTGTATTGGTATACTTTTTTGGAGGTGGTTTCTTGGCAGGAGATGGATCCGAATATCGATATGATGGCGAGAGCATGGCCCGCAAAGGTATAGTAGCAGTAACCGTTAATCAGCGACTCAATATTTTTGGCTTTATGGCTCATCCGGAATTAACCAAAGAGTCGCCCAACCATGCTTCCGGCAATTATGGATTAATGGATCATACCGCGGCTTTACAATGGGTAAGGCAGAATATTGCTGCTTTTGGCGGCGACCCATCTCGGGTAACCATCGCCGGTGAGTCTGCCGGTTCTTTTGCCGTGAGTGCTCAAATGGCTACTCCTTTATCTAAAAAACTTTTTGCAGGGGCAATTGGAGAAAGTGGTTCATTAATGAGCACCACACCAGCAAGTTCTCTGGAAGAAGGAGAAAAGAAAGGGCAAAAATTTTGTGAGATGGTCGGCGTAAAAAACATTGCAGCATTACGCAAGATTCCTGCTGATAAATTATTAGAAATTGGCGCCAATCATGAAAGGGAACTTTTTAAAGTTATAATTGATGGGTATTTTTTACCTCAACAACCTGCTGCTATATTTGAAGCCGGCAAACAGGCCCATGTTCCTTTGTTGGTAGGTTGGAATTCTGAAGAAGGGAATCATCAGAGTATAATGGTAAAGGAAGCATTAACTAAAGAAAACTTTACCCAGGCAGTTCAAAAATTATATGGAGCACAAGCTGCTGATATCTTGAAATGGTATAACCCTTCTACAGACAATGATGTAGAGCAGGTGGCTACTGACTTAGCCGGCGATCGGTTTATTGGTTTTAGCACCTGGAAATGGTCAGACTTACAAGCAACCACAGGAGGCAGTTCGGTATTTCGATACATGTATGAACGCCCGCGGCCTGCTATGCGTCCAGAAATGGGCGGTGTCGTTGCTGGCCTTGCAGGGGGTATCATCAAAGATGCTACGATTAAAATAACGCCAGCCGCAAAGAGAGCTGTCCACTCATCTGAAATAGAATATGCTTTAGGAAATCTTCCAACCAACCGAGTGTATGATTGGCAGCCAGAAGATTTTAAAGTATCTGAAATCATGCAGGCTTATTTTGTTAATTTTATCAAAACAGGCAATCCAAATGGATTGGGTGTTCCTCAATGGCCAGCAGTAATGAAAGGCCAATCAGCTCCGGTAATGCATATTGACGTAAATACAAGAATGGAAATTGAGAAAGGCCGTAATCGCTATCTATTATTAGATAAACTCTCCAAAAAATAATCCATACCATCATTCGTAAAACATTATATGATGGATAACAATTTAATGCAAGATCAAGTAGCCGTTATTACTGGAGCCACATCAGGATTGGGTTTAGCTATTTCAAAAAAACTTGCTGAAAATGGAGTAAAATTGGCGTTAGTGGATATTTCAGATAATATACCAGTTGAATTCGAAAATAACAACAATGCAACATATTATCAATCGGATGTTTCTAAAGAGGAAGAAGTAAAAAGTGCCATTGAAATGATTTATTCCCATTTTGGAAAAATCGATATCCTAGTCAACTGTGCTGGCATAACTGGAAAAACAAATATAAAAAGCCATCTAACTGAAACTGAAAATCTGAGCAAAGTTTTTGAAGTAAATTTCATGGGCTCCTACTTCACCTCCAAATATGTTTTGCAATATATGTTGGAACAAAAATATGGAAGGATTTTACACATCGCATCCATCGCTGGAAAAGAAGGGAATGCCGGAATGTTAGCGTATTCAGCCTCAAAAGCAGCAGTAGTCGGCATGACAAAAGTACAAGGAAAAGAATATGCCGAAAACGGAATAACGGTAAACGCATTAGCCCCAGCTGTTATTCAAACTGCCATGGTGGATGCGCTGCCAGTTGAACAGATTCAATATATGACTGATAAAATTCCAATGAAAAGGTGCGGGACACTGGAAGAAGCGGCAAATTTGGTAGCATATATCGTTTCTCCACAAAATAGTTTTACAACAGGTTTTACTTTTGATTTATCCGGGGGAAGAGCCACCTATTGAGATTTGAAAAATATAATTTTATCTAAATGAAAAACTCGATCGACCCAAAAGATATTGAAGTAGGAGTGGTAGGACTTGGCCTAATGGGATGCAGCATCAGTACTTGCCTTTTGATTGCAGGACACAAAGTAATTGCCATAGCTCCACTTTCAAGTGATCTCGAAAATGCCGAAAAGAGAATTCAAGCCCATTTGCAAAAATCGTTGGAAGAAGGAATGGTTGGTCAAGCCCCTGCATTTTATTTACACAATCTCATCATTTCAGAGGACTATCATTTACTGAAAGACTGTGAAATTGTAATAGAATGCACCA
>CANIMM010000343.1 GCA_947468255.1 Chitinophagaceae bacterium
CCGGATTACGACCTTGCTCATTCATTTGTAATTGGTGATCGAATTACCGATATGCAATTAGCTAAAAATTTGGGTGCTAGCGGTTTCTGGTTGAATACAGATGCAAGTTTGGGTGCTGCAGAAATCAATAGCACCATTGACGAGTTGCGAAAAGAAGTGATTGTGTTAGAATCACCCAATTGGAAAGATATTTATGAATATTTGAAAATGCCCCAGAGAAAAGTGCAGCATGATCGAATCACCAATGAAACCAATATTAAGGTTACCATTAATTTGGACGGTACAGGTATTGCTAACAATAATACAGGACTTCCTTTTTTTGATCATATGCTCGATCAGTTGGCAAGGCATGGTAATATTGATTTGGCCATTGAGTGTAAGGGAGACCTGCAGATTGATGAGCACCATAGTATTGAAGATACAGGGTTGGCCTTGGGAGAGGCTATCGCTAAAGCATTAGGAGATAAGAGAGGGATTGAACGTTATGGTTTTTTATTACCAATGGATGATTGTCTGGCACAGGTGGCCATTGATTTTGGTGGACGAAATTGGATTGTATGGGAAGCTGAATTTAAAAGGGAGAAGATAGGTGAAATGCCAACTGAAATGTTTTTTCATTTTTTCAAATCTTTCAGCGATGCTTCAAAGTGCAATCTTAATATTAAAGCGGAAGGAGAAAATGAGCATCATAAAATAGAATCTATTTTTAAGGCTTTTGCAAAAGCAATCAAAATGGCGGTAAAAAAGGACATCAATAATGATGCTTTACCGAGTACCAAGGGAGTGCTTTAGTTCACTAATGTGTTTTATTTTGAATGTTTATAAATATAGTAGTAGATACAATCTGATAAAATGGTAGCCATCATAAAATACAATGCAGGTAATGTACAAAGTGTTCAATATGCATTGCAGCGCATAGGGGTTGAGTCTATTGTAACAGATGATGAAGCTGCTATTCAGGCTGCTGACAAGGTTATTTTTCCTGGGGTGGGACATGCTAACTCTGCTATGCAATATTTGCGAGAACGGCAATTGGATCATTTGATTATTTCTTTGAAGCAACCTGTTCTTGGCATTTGTCTTGGGCTTCAGTTGATGTGCAAACATTCTGAAGAAGGTAATACGGATTGTTTGGGGATATTCGATGAGCAGGTTAAATTCTTCCCAACTTCACAAACTGCCGATCAAAAAATACCACAGATAGGATGGAATAATATATATGCTTATCATTCTCGTTTATTTACCGGTATTAGTGATAATGAATTTGTATATACGGTTCATAGTTATTATGCTGCATTGGGTGTTTCAACAGTTGCCACTACGGATTATATTATTCCTTATAGTGCGGCACTTCAAAAAGGAAATTTTTATGCAGTGCAGTTTCATCCTGAAAAATCAGGAAAGGTGGGTGAATTAATTTTAAAAAACTTTATCAATATTTCATGATTATTATTCCAGCTATAGATATCATTCAAGGCAAATGTGTTCGCCTTACTAAAGGGGATTATGCTCAACAGATTGTTTACAATGACAATCCGGTGGAAGTAGCCAAACAGTTTGAAGCTGCGGGAATTAAAAGATTGCATATCGTAGACCTAGATGGTGCGAAGGCGGGAAGTATTGTTAATTTGAAAGTGCTGGAAAATGTAGCAGCAGCAACCGATTTAGTAATTGATTTTGGTGGAGGAGTTAAAACTATACAAGATGTTAGTAATATTTTCAATGCAGGCGCTGCAATGGTTACCATCGGCAGTCTTGCGGTTAAGCAACCTGCTTTACTTGAAGAGTGGCTAATGGAATTTGGTACAGAACAGTTTTTAATAGGTGCAGATGTTTTGGATGGTAAAATTAAAATCAGTGGATGGCTCGAAGATGGAGGGATTAATATTTTTGATTTTATAGGTAAAATGTTAAGTCTGGGGGTTACTAATATTTTTTGTACTGATATTGCTAAAGATGGAGTGATGGAAGGCCCTTCGGTTGACTTGTATAAAACTATATTAGACCAGCATCCTGAAATTAAATTAATTGCCAGTGGTGGAGTGAGCAAAATTGATGATATACTTGTTTTGGATGCACTGGGTTGTACTGGAGCAATCGTAGGAAAAGCAATTTACGAAGGAAAAGTTCCTTTAAATCCGCTGAAGGATATAGCTGAATCGTACATTTATTTTAATTGATATTGCAAAGTATCCAAATCTATGAGTGGAATAACTATTAAGGAGATCAATAGCGAACCGTTGCAAAATCCTATTTCGGTTAGGGGAGGCCGTGGCTTGGCCAAAAGAATCATACCCTGCTTGGATATAAAAGATGGCAGAACTGTAAAGGGCATTAATTTTGAATCTATTCGGGATGCAGGAGATCCTGTAGAATTGGCAATTTTGTATTCTGAAAATGGGGCAGATGAGCTGGTTTTTTTAGATATTACGGCTACTATTGAAAAGAGAAAAACTTTAGTAGAACTGGTGAAACGTATTGCAGCCAACATTAATATTCCTTTTACCGTTGGCGGAGGGATCAGTTCTGTGGAAGATGTTGCTATATTGTTACAAAATGGAGCGGATAAAGTGTCGGTGAATACGGCTGCTTTTAAAAATCCTTCCTTGTTACAACAATTAAGTAGCGAATTTGGAAGTCAATGTGTTGTTTTGGCCATTGATACAAAAAAAGAGGCGGATGGCGAATGGTATGTATACTTAAATGGTGGAAGAACAAAAACTGATATCAAAACCACCCAATGGGCAACAGAAGCCGTGTCGTTGGGTGCTGGGGAGATATTACTTACCTCTATGAATAATGATGGTACTAAAAACGGCTTTGCGTTAGATATAACTTCAGTACTTTCCGGCTCTTTGCCAGTGCCTGTGATTGCTTCGGGCGGTGCAGGTAGTATGGAACATTTTAAGGAAGTGTTTGAAACAGGAAAGGCAGATGCAGCTTTGGCAGCCAGTATTTTTCATTACAAGGAAATTGAAATACTAGCTTTGAAAAAATATTTATCATTACATAATATCAGGGTGCGGCTGTAAATTCTGCTCTTAAATTTAATAATTTTTATACTTAATCATTCATAAAAGAAAATTAACTCCGAGATGAAAGTTGAATTTAGTAAATATGCCGATGGTCTTGTTCCTGCAGTTATACAAGATGATATCACAGGAAAAGTGTTGA
>CANIMM010000344.1 GCA_947468255.1 Chitinophagaceae bacterium
ATTAATAGCGCAGTTGGCTGCAGACCCTACTGCACGGAATTCAAACTTATTTCCTGTAAAGGCAAAAGGAGAAGTTCGGTTTCTATCGGTATTATCCAACATCAATTCCGGAATGGTTTTATGAATATCCAGTTTCAACATTGCTTCATCCTGCTCATCAAATTTTCCACCTACCCTTGTTTCTACTTGGTTTAATACCTCAGTCAAGTATTTGCCGATAAAGATTGAAATAATTGCTGGAGGAGCTTCATTGGCACCTAAACGATGGTCGTTTCCTGCGCTTGCAATGGATGCTCTTAATAAACCTGCATAATCATGAACCGCTTTAATGGTGTTCACAAAGAAGGTTAAAAACATCAGATTGGTTTTAGGCGTTTTGCCCGGTGCCAACAAATTAACTCCCGTATCTGTTGCAATGCTCCAGTTATTATGCTTGCCACTTCCATTAATTCCGGCAAAAGGCTTTTCATGTAATAACACAACCAATCCGTGACGTTTAGCAACCCTAGCCATAATATCCATCAACAACGTATTGTGATCAACTGCAAGATTCGCTTCTTCAAAGATTGGTGCACACTCAAACTGAGATGGGGCCACCTCATTGTGACGGGTACGTAAAGGAATACCCAGTTTGTAAGCTTCCTGCTCATAATCACGCATAAAGGCATAAATCCTTTCAGGAATAGCACCAAAATAATGATCTTCTAATTGTTGTCCCTTAGCAGGTGAATGTCCAAAAACAGTACGGCCTGTCATGATAATATCTGGACGAGCGTTGGCCATCGCCGCATCAATCACGAAATATTCCTGCTCCCAACCCAAGGTAGCCGTAATTTTGCTTACATTTTTGTCAAAATATTGAGCAACTTCAACACCTGCTTTGTCTAAAGCAACCAATGCTTTAATCAAAGGTGTTTTTGCATCCAGTGACTCACCGGTGTAAGAAACAAAAATAGTAGGAACACATAAAGTTTTACCATTGCCGATTTCCATAATAAATGCAGGAGAAGATGGATCCCATGCAGTGTATCCACGCGCTTCAAAAGTTGCTCTTAAACCCCCCGATGGAAAAGAGGAAGCGTCCGGCTCTTGTTGTATCAAGGCTGCACCTTCAAATTCTTCAATAGGGGTGCCATCGCCTTTTAATGTAAAAAATGAATCATGTTTTTCAGCAGAAAGATCTGTTAAGGGTTGAAACCAATGTGTATAGTGTGTTACACCTTTACTTTCAGCCCAGGCTCTTAAACCATTCGCAATCTGGTTGCCCATACTACGATCAATTTTCTTACCTCCCCTGATAGAAGAAACTAAACTTTTGTAAGCCTCATCACTTAAAAACTGACGAGCAGTTTTTAAAGTAAAAACATTTTCGCCAAAAATTCCGGTGATTTTTACGGAGGATTTAACAGATACTTCCGGATTAGACCGCAAGTTTTCAATTGCTTTAAAACGTAAAGATTGCATAGTTTTCAAGATTTAGAACCACAAAATACGCTAATAATTATCAGTAAAGATGGTTTTACTAAAAACCATTTCGGTTTTTTTAATTAAAATGGGGCAATAAAATACATTATATTATTTTATACTATTTGTAATTCTGTATTCCATTGTCCAAAAATGAAAACAACAATCACAGTGCAAAAAGCCAATGACCCAAAAATGAATAACAAATGACAAAAAATCATTTTTTGCCCTTCAGTATAATTAAGTCGTAAAAAAGAGATTGGTTAACCAACCGGTCACACAGCTAGTACAAAAACCAACCGTAGGGGTAATTTTTTAGGCCACAAAACAATTATAATAGTAAATAACTAAAATAATATCGAACAGGCCCCTAAAAAAGAAATACAGGTTGTACTTTTGCACTTTGATATAATTATGGAAATAACCGTTACAACCGCAGAACAACTTCGGCTTACAGCAGAAGAATTTACATTAATACAGCAAAAGCTAGGGCGCACCCCAAACTTTACCGAACTCTGTTGCTTCAGCGCCATGTGGAGTGAGCATTGTAGTTACAAGAACTCTATTAAATGGCTAAAAACATTGCCCAGAGATGGACAAAAAATGCTCGTAAAAGCCGGAGAGGAAAATGCAGGTCTGATGGATATAGGAGACGGGTACGGAGTTGTATTTAAAATAGAAAGTCACAATCACCCCAGTGCCATTGAACCTTTTCAGGGTTCTGCCACGGGCGTCGGCGGTATTCACCGCGATATTTTTACGATGGGTGCTAGGCCCATTGCATCGTTGAATTCACTGCGATTTGGTAATTTAACCGAGGCCAAAACCCAGCATTTACTTGCGGGGGTGGTACATGGCATTGGTCATTATGGTAACTGCTTTGGCGTACCAACGGTAGGAGGAGAAATTTATTTTGAAAACTGTTACCATACCAACCCACTTGTAAATGCCATGAGTGTAGGCATTTTAAAAAATGGAGATACCATCTCGGCTACTGCAGAAGGCAAGGGTAATCCTGTTTTCTTTGTTGGTAGTGCAACTGGAAAAGATGGTATAGGTGGTGCATCCTTTGCATCCGCCAATATTACCGCAGACAGCGCAGAAGATCTTCCAGCAGTACAAGTAGGCGATCCCTTTCAGGAAAAGAAGCTATTAGAGGCTTGTTTGGAAGTAATCAAGACGGGTGCTATTGTAGGAATGCAGGATATGGGAGCAGCAGGCATTATCTGCTCAACAGCTGAAATGAGTGCCAAAGGAAATTCAGGAATGAAAATTTATCTCGATAAAGTTCCTATGCGCCAACAAAACATGAAGGCCTGGGAACTATTATTGAGCGAGAGTCAAGAGAGAATGCTAATGGTAGTTGAAAAAGGAAAAGAGGCAGCAGTTATTGAAATATTCGAAAAATGGGATCTTCCCTGCAGTGAGATTGGCGAGGTTACAGCAGGTGGAGAACTGGAATTTTATATGAATGGAGAGCTGGAAGCCTCACTTCCGGCTGTGGAACTTGTTTTGGGCGGCGGTGCACCAGTATATGAAAGGGAATATGCCCGTCCGCAGTACATGGACCAAATAGCAGCTTTTGATGCAGCAACGATTCAACAACCAGCGGATCTAAAAGCGGTAGCGGAGCAATTAATTCAAATACCCAATATTGCCAGCAAGCGCTGGATATATACTCAATATGATAG
>CANIMM010000345.1 GCA_947468255.1 Chitinophagaceae bacterium
AAAGAAATTAGGCTTAGTATCGGGGAGCAGACTTGAACTGCCGACCTTCGGGTTATGAATCCGATGCTCTAACCAGCTGAGCTACCCCGACATTTCGGGGTGCAAATATAGGCGTTTTTAGCAAATAGCGGACCGCTTATTGACTAAAAGATAATTTATCATTTTACATCTAGCTTTAGCAGCATTTCTTGGTCAATAAATGCTTCTAGCTCATCGCCAGATACACATTCCCCTACTCCGGATGGCGTGCCGGTGAAAATCAGATCGCCAATATTTAGGGAAAAATAGTTGGAAATATGCGATACAAGGTAGTCGAAATGGTAGATCATTTCGCTCGAATTGGCCTTTTGCACCAATTCCTTGTTTTTATAAAAACTGAAATTAACCGTCTTTTTAATATAGCCGGGTACGATATCAATGAACTTCCCTACGGCCGCTGAATTGTCAAAAGACTTGGCCTTTTCCCAGGGCAGGCCCTTTTTTTTCAACTCATTCTGGATGTCGCGGGCTGTAAAATCAATGCCCGTGGTAATGGCATTGTAATAATTGGAGGCGTGGCGCTCCTGTATGTATTTGCCATTCTTTGACACCCTCAATACCAGCTCACATTCATAATGCAGCTCATTGGTAAATTCAGGGTAATAAAACGGCGTATGGCTCTGTAATAAGGCACTCTTGGGCTTCATGAATATTACCGGTTCTTCCGGTACCTCATTGCCAAGCTCTTTGGCGTGTGCCGAATAATTTCGGCCTACACATATAATCTTCATGCTGTATTGAAATTAAGAATTTTGAAAGGATTGCTAATATACAGCAATCATATTTAAAAAACAAATATATGTACGCCTGATTTCTATAATATTTTCCTCCTCAGTTCAACCAGATAAAAGGATATACCATTAACATAGCCTTTGAAAATGAATCAGGCTTTGATCGACAATTTATTGACCTCATTCATCGTTTGTGCGATACCGATGGAAACAAAATTTTCGATGATCTCCATACATTTATCAATTTTCAACTGTACAGTAGGCGTTTCACTGGCCATCCATTTGCCTAATACAAAGTCTACCTGCATTCCCTTGGGATATTCATTGCCGATGCCAAAGCGCAACTTGGGATACTGGTCGGTACCGAGTATTAGTTGAATATCCTTCAATCCGTTGTGCCCTGCATGGGTGCCTCCGGCGCGAAGCCGAATTTTGTCGAGCGGCAAGGCAAGGTCATCCACAATGGTCAACGTATTTTCTAATGGTACTTTTTCCTTGTCAAGCCAGTATTTAAATGCACACCCACTAAGATTCATAAAAGTGGTGGGACAAATACAGATCAATTTTTTTCCTTTCCATTTCAACTCGGCCACATAAGCCAGCCGCTCTACCCGCAAACTGCCGCCATGCCTTTGCACAAATGCATGAATCACGTCAAATCCTATATTGTGACGTGTATTGGCATACTCATTACCGATATTACCGAGACCTACTATGAGAAATTTTGACATGATGTAATGCGAAGATAATAGAAATGATGCTTTTCAAGTGGGGCATTTTATTGAAGCTGGCAAATAACAGTAAGGCTTTTTATTTTGATGGTTCTTTTTTCTTTGGGTTTAGGGGTTTAGTCTGGGGCCTTCGACTTATTGCCTCTTTTTTCTTTGGGTTTAGAGGTTTAGTCTGGGGCCTATCATTTTTCTTGCTCAACAGTAGGAATCTTTTCAACCGCTGTCGCAACAGGAGCTTCAGCCTCCTTTTTTTTCGTCAACAAATCCGCTACCCCTAGCTCGATGAGCAGGCCTGCCATTTTTTTAATCAACCCGCTGGACTTACCCATCAGCAATTTTTTTGATACAAAGGCAATCCCCACCGCTGAAATCACCTTCACCACATTATCCGCCAAACCAGCTGGAAGCTGCAGTTTGTTGTACGCCCGCTTGATCAATTGAAGCGGCCGCAGGCTTTCGGTGATAGAATGAAAGTTCTCTACAATCCCCTGCCTTTCTTTTGCCCTTTTATCTTCCAGTTCCTTAATCACCGCCGCTAAGGCTGCGCTGTTTTTAATTTTCATAATCTAAGCTTTGAGTACTATTTAATTGGTACCTACCTACAGAAAAACACCACTCACCTGGCTACAAGTTACCATTTTGCTTTAACTACCCCAAAAGATTACAGCCTTATTGTAAGGGTCAAATATAGTCTACCCGTTGCTTTGCCAATCCACCACAATAGCGTATATTAACAGATATTTCGACTTGAACCAGATTACAGTAAATCCCCCTTTTGCTACTGATTCCCACGGATCAAGAGCAGAGCATTGAATGTGGTAAATAAAACAGAGATGACAACTACCAAAGGGATTAACCAGTTTATTAAATTAATTTTGGAGAATATCAACTTCAGCTGCTATTCATTTCACCCAAGGGCTGAAGAGAATAGGATTGAAGGGCATTCCTTTTCACAACACAAACCATTGTACACATGGACTTCATAGATTATTATGAAATATTGGGCATTAAAAAAACTGCCACCGAAGAAGAAATAAAAAATGCTTACCGTAAGCTAGCGAGAAAACTTCATCCCGATCTTAATCCTACTGACAAAGATGCGAATAAAAAATTTCAACAATTAAATGAAGCCAATGAAGTATTGAGCGATCCTATTAAAAGAAAAAAATATGATCAATACGGCAAAGATTGGCAGCATTCTGATCAGTTTGAACAAGCCCGCCAGTCGGGCAGAAGATCGGGAAGGCAGGACAGTTCTGGAGGTTTCGAAAGCGATGATTTCTCCGATTTTTTTTCTTCTATGTTTGGTGGTGGCGGCGGCCGAAGCAAGGCCAAATACAGAGGACAGGATTACAATAGTCAACTGCAACTATCACTCAGAGGTGCCTACACCACTCACCAGCAAACACTGAATCTAAACGGAAAAAATGTGCGGATCACTATTCCGGCAGGTGTAGAAAATGGCCAATCAATCAAACTGAAAGGATATGGAGCCCCGGGTGTCAATGGCGGCCCCAGTGGTGATCTCTACATCACTTTTTCCATTGCCAATGACCCACGCTTCAAACGACTGGGGAATGACCTCTATCTAAATGAAGACCTGGAATTATACACCGCAGTGCTAGGCGGTGATATAACGGTAGAAACCTT
>CANIMM010000346.1 GCA_947468255.1 Chitinophagaceae bacterium
GGTGGAAAAATTCTGGAATTAATAAAAGTGCATAAAAGCTATGGCGACCTCACCATCATGAAAGGATTTGATTATACTTTCAAACGGGGTGAACGAATTGGTGTAGTGGGAAAAAATGGTGTGGGCAAATCCACCTTCCTGAAAATAGCCTTGCAACAAGAGAAGCCTGATAGCGGAAAAATTAATCACGGCGACACAGTAGTATTTGGCAATTTTAGTCAGGATGGACTGGTATACAAAGAAGATAAACGGGCGATTGAATATGTAAAATCAATGGCAGAATTTTTTCCGCTCAATGACGGCAGCAAGATCAGTGCAAGCCAGTTCATGGAGAAATTTGGTTTTTCTGCAGAGCAACAGTTTACCCCATTGAGCAAACTAAGTGGTGGTGAAAAACGCAGACTGCATTTAATGAGTGTCCTTTTTTTAAACCCCAATTTCCTAGTCCTCGATGAGCCTACCAACGATTTGGATTTACAAACTTTGCGTACCCTCGAAGAGTTTTTAATGGAATACCCAGGCTGTATTCTCATCGTAAGCCATGACCGCTATTTTATGGATCGAATGGTAGATCATCTTTTTGCATTTGAAGGCAATGGTGTGATTAGAGACTATCCCGGTAACTATACCCAATATAGGGAAGCCATCGCCAATGGCAGTCTGACCGACGATCGGCAGATTATGAAACAGGAGCCAAAATTGGCCGAACCTGTGAAGGCAGCTAGCTCCAACTCAAGCGGACAAAAATTTTCATTCAAAGAAAAAAGAGAACTGGAATTGCTAGAAAAGGAAATGCCCGAGTTGCAAAAAGAAAAAGCTGCGTTGGAAATAAAAATGAATGAGGGCAATCCTGGTTTTGATGAACTACAAAAAGCAGCAGAACGCATCGGCAAAATTGTAGCATTATTAGATGAAAAAGAAATGCGTTGGCTGGAGCTGAGTGAAAAGGCCTAAGCAATCGCTGAACCTATTATGGATTTGGGTTGATTGAAAAGAATGAATTACCTTTCTTACCATTAATTATTCAATCATTCACCCGCAATGAACCAACGTTTTTACTCACTCGATGTATTTAGGGGTGCTACTGTGGCACTCATGATATTGGTAAATAACCCTGGCAGCTGGAGCCATATATATGCTCCTTTGGAACACGCTTCTTGGCATGGCATTACACCCACCGATCTGGTTTTTCCTTTTTTTTTATTCGCTGTTGGCAATGCCATGGCTTTTGTATTACCTAAATTGGAAGCAGCAGGAGAAGCGGCCTTCTGGAAAAAAATTGTAAAAAGAACCTTGCTTATTTTTCTAATTGGCTTAGCATTGAATTGGTTCCCTTTTGCCAAATGGGAAAACGGAGCAATCGTAACTAAGCCATGGGCCTATATTGCCGAGGATGGAAAAGCAGCAGGGATTCGCGTCTTTGGCGTATTGCAACGTATTGCCCTTTGCTATTTTTTCGCATCGATTATAGCACATTATTGCAAACAAAAAGGGGCCTTTGTAGTAAGTGCAGTTATATTATTAGCGTATTGGTTGGTATGTGTGGCTGCCAACCCAGCAGACCCCTTCAGCCTTTCGGGTTGGTTTGGAACTAAGTTAGATTTAGCCTTGTTGGGGGAAGCGCATATCTATAAAGGAGAGGGCACAGTCTTTGATCCAGAAGGTTTGATCAGTATTCCCGGAGCTATTGTACAAGTGATATTTGGCTGGCTTGCGGGCAGCTATATTATTCAAAAAGGCAAAACGCAGGAAATGGTCAATGGTCTTTTTGTAGCAGGTGCTGTGTTAGTTTTTACAGGTTATTGTTGGAACATGGTTTTACCAATCAACAAAAAAATATGGACCAGCAGTTATACTGTTTATACCTCAGGGCTAGCACTGATTATCATGGCTATAATGATTTATGTTATTGAGTTCAAGCAATGGAGAGGAAGGTGGAGCAGCTTTTTGGATGTATTTGGCAAAAACCCCTTGTTCATTTTTGTATTGAGTGGCGCAATGCCAAGGTTATTGGGACTGATTCAAATTCCTGGTAAGATTGGCATTGATGGCAAACAAACCATTCTCACTCCTTTTAGCTGGTTTTATGAGCAGGTTTGCAAACCTATATTTCCAGCAGCACCCAATTTAGCCTCATTGATCTATGCCCTTTGTTTTATTACGATGATGTGGTTTATCGCTTGGCTGCTTGACAAAAAGAAGATTTACTTTAAGGTGTAATTACGATCTCCTTGGTTCCATCGGATGTTGCTACAATATATGCTTCAGGTGTGATATTGAATTGTTGCTGGTATGCCTTTGTAGTTTGGGCAATAAAATTCTCCACTCCAGTTTCTTCCACTATATTAATGGTACAGCCTCCAAAACCACCACCCATCAGTCTTGAGCCAATTACAGCTGGAAATTGCTTTGCCTGATCCACTAAAAAATCCAATTCAGCACAACTTACTTCATATAATTTACTCAGCCCCTCATGGGTAGCAAACATCAATTTTCCAAAGCCATTCATATCACTTGACTGTAATAATGTAGCAGCCTTTTTGGTACGACCAATTTCTTCTACCACATATTTACAACAATTATATACTTCTAATGGCATACTGCTTTTTCCAATTTCCATTTCATCTGCCGAGGCTATGTCACGGAATGATTGAATAGGAAGCAATGATCGTAAAATGGCAAGTCCTTGTTCACAACGTTTTCTGCGAATATTGTATTCTCCCGCTGCAAGGGAATGGAGTACCTTAGAATTAATCAACACAATTTTATATCCTACTTTCAATAATGGAAAATACTCGTGCTGCAAACTTTTACAATCTACCAGCATCACTTGGTCTTTTTTTCCCATCATATTGGCAAACTGGTCCATAATACCGCACTGCACATTGGGGAAATTATGCTCAGCCCGCTGGCAAAGCAATGCCAGCTCTAGCTTACTTAGACCAATAGCAAACATTTCATTCAATGCAAATGCCAATCCTCCTTCTGCCGCTGCAGAAGAACTCATGCCAGAACCTAGTGGAATGTCACCACCAAAAACACAGTTAAATCCCCGGATTGCAATTCCGAGTAAGGCAATTTCATTTACAACACTAAGTACATAGTTTCGCCAGCCTTCATTGATTTTGATATCATGAACTGAAAC
>CANIMM010000347.1 GCA_947468255.1 Chitinophagaceae bacterium
GTTGATGGAAAGGAAAAAGTTGAAATTGAAAAAAATATCCCTTTAAATGATTCGGAAAATGCAGGAACTGCTGCCGCAAATGAACTTTTACAAATGGGCGCTGATAAAATTGTGAATGCCATTCAACATGCAAAATAGAATTCAAATACTAAGTACTCGGCCTTTGCATGAAACACTGCTTCAGGAAGCCAAGCAAGCTGGTATCGATATTGACGAACTTTCATTTATCGAAACAAGCCCTATACAATCACTACCAATACAAAGAGAAATAGACGAGGCCTTTCAACAATCTATAACGGCAGTATTTACAAGTATGAATGCGGTGGAGGTAGTTGCTGATCAAATCAAAGAAAATAAACCGAGCTGGAAAATATATTGCATAGGTACTACCACCCAGCAACTGGTAGGTAACTATTTCGGACAGGATGCCATTGCAGGAACTGCCAATGACGCGTCAGCATTGGCAAAATTAATTATTGAAGACCAGCCCAAAGGAAAGCTCATCTTTTTTTGTGGGGATCAACGAAGGGATGAATTGCCTGAAATATTACAACAAAATTCCATCCTATTAAAAGAGATCATTGTTTATCAAACCACCGCGCTAAAACATTTGATAAAAAAGCAATACGAGGGAATCCTGTTTTTTAGCCCCAGTGGAGTGGAAAGTTTTTTTAGCAATAACCAGCTAACAAACAAAACTATCCTATTTGCCATCGGTAATACTACCGCTAAAGAAATAAAAAAATATTCCAACAATCAAATTGTTATTTCAGATGAACCGGGAAAAGAAAATTTGGCGAGGAAGATGATGGCGTATTTTAACTGAAAACTAATTAACTGAAAACTGAAAGTGGGTGTTCGGTGGTGCACTATTTTATACGTGACAATGTTAGCAATAGAAAAGGAACTCAATAAACAATTAAGGGTTACTGAATTATCCATTATCATTTAATAAATTATCAACTAAAACATGATTCCAATTAAAAACGACCTGCTCCTTAGGGCATTACGAAAAGAAACTGTTGAGCGACCGCCGGTATGGATGATGCGACAGGCAGGAAGATACTTGCCCGATTATTTAAAATTGAAAGCGAAATACGATTTCTTTACAAGGGTACAAACGCCTGAATTGGCTTGTGCCATTACTTTGCAACCTGTAGAACAGGTAGGGGTAGACGCTGCCATTATTTTCTCTGACATCCTAGTCATTCCACAAGCGATGGGATTGGAAGTATTGATGGAAGAGGGAAAAGGGCCTTCCCTTCCGAAAATTATACAAACACAAAAAGACATTGATGCACTGATTACTGATGGTGCAGAAGAAAGTTTACAATATGTATATGATGCATTGACACTTACCAAAACTGAATTGAATGGAAGGGTTCCACTCATCGGTTTTGCTGGCGCCCCCTGGACCATCCTTTGTTATATGGTAGAAGGTAAGGGAAGCAAGACCTGGGAAAAGGCCAAGCAATTTGCCTATACCCAACCATTACTAGCCCACCAATTGCTACAAAAAATCACCCAAATCACCATTAGTTATTTGAAATTACAGGCACGTGCAGGAGCCGACACCGTTCAGGTTTTTGACAGCTGGGCAGGATCGCTGAGCCCTGCAGATTTCAAAATATTCGCACAGCCTTACCTGTTACAAATAGCCGATGCACTTAAAGATGAGGTGCCGGTCATTCTTTTTCCAAAAGGAAGCTGGTATGCACTCAAGGAACTGAGTGAAAGTAGTGCAGCAGGTATTGGAATCGATTGGTGCATCGCACCTGAATTTGCTCGACAGCTGACCAGCAATAAAATTGTATTACAAGGCAATTTTGATCCCGCCAAATTACTAGCGCCGATCCCTGAAATTAAAAAAGCAGTAAAAGAAATGATTGATGCTTTTGGTGTGCAAAATTACATTGCCAATTTAGGACATGGTATAACCCCCAATATTCCAGTTGACCATGCTAGGGCATTTGTGGATGCGGTGAAGGAATATAGGTAAGATTTGAAAATCAGAAAAAAAGCGAAACAATAAATAATATCGTGAAACAATCTAACCACAATGCAGCGTCGAAAAATACCCTACCCTTTGGTGATGGCTTGAGTGGAAATTTTCGCGATCGGTGGATTAGCTTTATTCACCAGCTTCAAGATGATATTTGCAGTGCTTTAGAAAAATCGGATGGCGCTGCAAAATTTGTGGAGGATGCTTGGGACAGACCGGAAGGTGGGGGTGGTAAAACTAGGGTTATCCAAAATGGCAAGGTGATTGAAAAAGGAGGGGTTAATACCTCCATCGTATTTGGCAAAGTGACTGATATTATGCGGGCACAGTTAAAAATTGATGGAGATAGTTGGTTTGCCTGTGGACTTAGCTTGGTCATTCATCCGATAAGCCCCTTTGTACCCACTGTACATTGTAATTACCGCATGTTTGAATTGTATAACGGTGCCGGCGATGTCATAGACCGATGGTTTGGAGGCGGTACTGATCTTACCCCCTATTATTTATTTGAAGCCGATGCAAAACATTTCCACCAAACATATAAAAATGTTTGTGACCAATTTGACACCAGTTTTTACCGCGACTTTAAAAAAACATGCGATGATTATTTTGTAAATACCCATCGAAACAATGAACGCAGAGGTATTGGCGGAATTTTTTATGATTACAAAAGGCCTACTGAAGAGAAAAATATTGACTATTGGTTTGCCTTTGCAAAAGCCTGTGGCCAAGTATTTATAGAAGCCTATATCCCAATTGTAGAAAAAAGAAAACAATTGCCTTACAGTGTTGAAAACAAACACTGGCAAGAAATCCGGCGGGGGCGATACACAGAATTTAATCTGGTGCACGACCGTGGAACCTTGTTTGGATTAAAAACAAATGGCCGAACAGAAAGCATTTTAATGAGTCTGCCGCCCACAGTAAGATTTGAATACGATTACCAACCCATTCCAGGGACGGAGGAGGATAAATTATTGCAGGCTTGTTTGCACCCGATTGAGTGGATTTAATGTCTGATGTAAGGATGTCTGATTTTTTGATGTCTGATGTCTGATTTAGTTAAATTTGTTGAATTTCTTTCTTGACATTATCGTAAGCGAATCATTACATAAAC
>CANIMM010000348.1 GCA_947468255.1 Chitinophagaceae bacterium
ACCGCTATCTAATTTTTGCTCGGGGATATAATTGGCAATCAGGTCTACTTTTTTCTGTCTTGTTTTCACCATGTGCTGGTGATTGTCTGAATCGTAACTGATGTTTCCAGTCAAATCTTCTTTTTCAAGTCCACCCACCCGATGTTCCAATCCAGGAGTACCTGGTATCGCCCATGGTCGAACTAATTTTTCGTCTCTTTTATAGGGCTGGAATTTCCCATTTGCATCAAAATAGTCCGTATTTTTTGGTGAAGCAAAAGACACTTTGATTTCCTGCAATTCAGAAGCAGTAGGGAATTTCCAAGGCTCAGCGCCATTGGCAATATAGCCATCACTTAAAAAGATTACGGGTGTCATATGTTGTACGCTAATCCTTACTGCTTCGTAAATGGCAGCAAAACAATCACTGGGCGTAGATGCTGAAATTACCGGCATTGGGCACTCCCCATTTCGTCCGTAATATGCTTGCATCAAATCACTCTGTTCTGTCTTGGTAGGTAATCCAGTACTAGGTCCTCCCCTTTGTACATTGATGATAATCAACGGTATTTCTAGCATTACTGCTAGCCCCATTGCTTCTCCTTTTAATGCCATTCCAGGTCCGCTAGTAGTGGTAACGCCCAAGCTGCCTCCATAACTGGCTCCAATAGACGAAGTAATGGCGGCGATTTCATCTTCAGCCTGAAAAGTCTTTATCGCAAAGTTTTTATATTTACTTAGGTCATGCAAAATGTCACTAGCTGGAGTAATAGGATAACTTCCTAAAAAAAGTTGGAGTCCACTTTTTTGTGAAGCAGCAATCAATCCAAATGACAAGGCCTGGTTGCCCATGATGGAACGATACACGCCCGGTTCCATTTTAGCCTTTTCAACCGTATAGCGCGTGGTGAATGTTTCGGTCGTGTCGCCGTAATTATATCCAGCCTGCAATGCTTTTATATTACTTTCAAAAATCTCTGGTTTTTTGCCAAATTTATCCTTGATAAACTGAATGGTATTGTCCATTTCACGATTGTACATCCAATATAAAAAACCTAGCACAAACATATTTTTGGCACGGTCTTTTTCTTTCATCCCCATAGTGAAATCCTTCAACGCTTCCCTGGTCATCTTGGTGACATCCATCTTTATCAGCTCGAAATTATCCAGGCTATTGTCTTCTAGGGGATTGCTGCCTTCTGCATAGTTGGCGAGCCGAAGATTTTTTGCATCAAAACCCTCAATATTGGCAATGATTACACCACCTGGTTTTAATCCCTTTAAATTTACTTTTAAGGCTGCAGCATTCATTGCTACCAACACATCGCAAACATCCCCGGGTGTAAAAATCCGGTCGCTGCTGAAACGCAATTGATAACCACTCACGCCTGGCAAAGTACCTATCGGAGCCCTGATCTCTGCAGGAAAATCTGGAAAAGTTGCCAGATCAATACCCAGTAAAGCGGTGTTGTTGGTAAACTGGCTGCCTGTTAACTGCATGCCATCGCCACTATCTCCGGCAAATTTTATAACAACTTCTTTTAAAACCTGTTCGTTAATGCTCATATGGTAATACGTTAAAAATTACTGCAAGTTAAGGCTAAATTATTTTTTATAATCAATGCCCAAAAACTTTGTTGGGCAAATTTCAGGGAAGCGGTTTTCGAATTGCCCACTGCTAAAATATGGATAAATTCATTTTTGGGGCTATTGGGCTGGAAATATATGCCCAATGAAGTCCTCTATTCGGAAAGAAGCGATAAAACGCCTTCCTTTGGGCTAAATGGTCGAGGAATCCCCCGATTGCCCATTTGACGACCCTATTGGTATTCATGCATTAAAAAATTTAACAACATAAAATACAATTTTTTCAAAGTACATTAGTAAAATGTTTTAATTTTAAGTTCTAAAAATATAACTATGGACCTATTTAAATCTGGCAATCCCACACTCTCTGAAAAAGCATTCAAGAACACCCTGTACATTGACCAAAATAATGCAATGACGGTAAGGGGCACACTAAACAAGTTTGGCTTTATGTTTTTAATGCTGATGGGCACTGCTTACTATTCGTGGAAAGAATATGCGGGTGGTGGTGATGTGCAATCACTCATCTGGGGAGGAGCTATTGGAGGCCTTGTAATCGCACTAGTAATCATGTTCAAAAAAGAATGGTCCCCCTTTCTTGCACCCTTGTACGCTTTATTGGAAGGTTTGTTTATAGGAGCCATTTCAGCCTACTACAATGATGCTTTTGCTGGAAAAATGCCAAATATCATCATGAATGCGGTGGGCCTAACCTTTGGTACAGCCATCTCCATGTATTTACTGTATAGCTTTAAAATTATTCAGGCAACTGAAAAATTTAAAGCGATTGTTTTTACTGCTACTGCAGGCATTGCTGTATTTTATTTGATTGCGATGGTAGTGCGGATGTTTGGTGTAGACATGGCTTTTTTGCATGAGGGTTCATTGATGGGAATTGGTTTTTCATTGGTAGTGGTAGCCATTGCAGCCCTTAATTTGATCCTAGATTTTGACATGATGGAAAAAGCTGCTGAGGCAGGAGCGCCCAAGTATATGGAATGGTATGGCGCATTTGGACTTATGGTTACCATCGTTTGGCTATACCTCGAAATCCTTCGACTGTTGTCTAAACTAACCAGCAGGAAATAGTTTGTAAAAAAATTATTCCGTTGCATGCCAAGTGCAAAATTAAATTGATAAAAAGTTTTGAATTAAGTACCTTCCCTAAAAGTACTAAAATGGCGGACGTCATTTAATACTTTTAGGGATTTTTTTTGTCAAGCAGCCCCCTTGGCAATAAAAATTAGTTTGGGAGAACACCAAATTTTGGACATTTCTTCTGCAACCCTTTCCTTTTTAATTATTTTTTTCAATTTTTAGTACGCTTATTTAAACAATTAATTGCTATGCAAAATTCAAGAAGAAAATTTATTCAAACGGCCTCCCTTGCCATAGTGGGAGCTAGTTTACAACCCAGCGCTTTATGGTCCTACCCAAATGAATTGGCCGCTTCCAAGCGATTGATTGGAATCCAATTGTACTCTGTGCGCGACGATATGGATAAAAAACCATTGGAAACTTTGACTACTTTGTCAAAAA
>CANIMM010000349.1 GCA_947468255.1 Chitinophagaceae bacterium
AAGACATCGGTTGCATGAGGTGGTCCGTTTATCGGGTATTAATGTTTCAATAGGGGGAGATGATTATCCGTTGGTGATAAAAGTAGCATCTTTACCCAATGCAAGGTTACAGGTTTATTTTCTAGATAATGAGGACTTTTTTAAGCGAAAATCCGTTTTTACGGATGAAAACGAAAAATGGTATGATGATAACGGACTGAGAACAGCCTTATTTTGCAAGGGAGCGCTGGAAACGGTAAAGAAATTTGGCTGGCCTCCCGACATTATTCATTGCAGTGGCTGGATGACTGGCTTAATCCCAATGTTTATTAAGACTGCCTATAAAAAGGAACCCGTTTTTAGCAATTGTAAAGTTATTTATACAATCGGTGAAAACACCTTCAAGGAAAAGCTTGGAGCTGATTTTCTCAAACTTGCTGCAATCAATGAGCAGGTCACCAAGAAAGAGTTGGATTTTTTCAAGGATACCAACAATGTGGCTTTGTTCAGAGGTGGTGCCGCGTATGCAGATGCCGTTTCCTTCGGTGCTGCTGGTGTAGATAAAAAGCTGGTTGAAGAATTCAGTAAAATAAAAGGAAAAAAGACGCTGCCTTTTAATGCTGAAACTGATTTAACAGACTATTTACAATTATATGACGACCTTGCCAAGTAGTAACTAAAACCAACCCAAATTCCTTAAATTTCGTTTTTGTGCAAAGAAAATATCTATGTTTATTAGCCGGACTGGCTTGTGTTGTATTATTTAACTGGAATTGTACTAAAATTGACACCACCGAATTGGGTGGAGACCTCCTGCCTGCAGTAGACAATGTGTTAACTTTTGCTGATACCCTTTTAATTGATGCTTCTAGGGAGCCATTGGCTGATGATACATTTAAGATCAACCGTTCTGAACCTCATCTTTTAGGGAATGTCAACAATGATCCTATTTTTGGAAAAACCAGGGCTGATATTTTCGTTCAATTAAAACCTTCTTTTTTCCCTTTTTATTTCGGAAATCCCGGGGATACGATCAACCCTTCCATTAATCCCAAAACCCATTATGACTCGGCTTTTCTTTGTCTTTCTTATACCGGTTTTTATGGAGACAGCGCTAAGTCACAGCGTTTTAAGGTTTACCAGCTAGATGAAGGGACTACTAATTTTACAGATTCTGTTTTTCATTCCCTCAGCTTTCAGCCTAACAGCCTTTTAACCAATCTAATCGGTGAAGCGACAATTTTTCAACCCGATTTAAAAAATCTGATCTATTTAAATAATAGCAGAAAAGATTCAATCAGTGGGCAGATCCGTATTAAACTTAGCCCATCTTATTTGAGATCTTTGGTAAGTAATGACACCTCGACCAATAGTCCTTTTTACAGTGATTCTCTTTTCAAAACAGCCTATAAGGGATTTGCAATCGTAGCGGATGGTCCAAGTTCTGCCAACGGATTGTTTTATATTAATTTAGGTGATACTTCCACTAGAATTGAAGTGCATTATGTGGCTGGCAATGCTAATAAACTGGATACGGCATTTTCTTCTTTTCTTTTGTCAACGGGTACCTCAATTAATGTATCCCCTTCTGCAAACGCCAATTTCGTGATGAGAGACACTAGTACTTCTCAATTTCCCAATGCCCCTGATCCAACTGCATTGTATATTCAGACATCTCCGGGTGGGTCAGCTATTCAACTTAAGATTCCTAGATTATCGAGTCTTACCAATCGAATCATTCATCGTGCAGAGGTCATTGTTGAGCAAATACCTGGAAGTGCAGGTGATGATGTATTATCAGCCCCACAATTTCTTTACCTCGATTTGATTGATACGGGAAGCACTAGGAAATACAAGCCTATCTATTATGACCTTAATAATACTCAATCGTATGATCCTGATAATACGATTTCATTCTTTCCTTCACAAGGCATTGATCAAAATTACTATGGCGGATTTAAGCAAACATTGAAGGATGGATTTGGTACCCGTACCTATTATAATTTCAATGTTACTCGGTACGTTCAGAGTTTAGTGACTAAAGGGGGCATCAATTATAATTTCAGGTTATATGCACCCTACAATTTGTATTATTATGGATATAGGCTAGCTTATAAAAATAATTTGGCATACGGAAGGGTAAAAATTGGTAATGGGAGTAATGCTAAATACCGACTTCGAATGCGTATTGTCTATTCCAAAATTTAAATTATATAAAATAATTAATAAATCCTCCTATCTAAAAGGGGGATTTGTTGTATTCAATGGTAATGCTATCTTTGCAACTTAAAATTTAAAACTCTATGCCTTATTTGTTTACCTCTGAGTCCGTAAGTGAAGGACATCCCGATAAAGTAGCTGATCAGATTAGCGATGCTTTAATCGATAATTTTTTGGCATTTGATGCCAGTAGTAAAGTGGCCTGCGAAACTTTGGTAACTACCGGTCAGGTAGTACTTGCCGGAGAAGTAAAAAGCAAGGCTTATTTGGATGTGCAGGAAATAGCACGTGGTGTAATTCGTAAAATAGGCTATACCAAAAGTGAGTATATGTTTGAAGCCAATTCCTGCGGGATACTTTCGGCTATTCATGAGCAATCGGCTGATATTAATCAAGGGGTAGATAAAAAGAAAAAAGAGGAGCAGGGAGCAGGTGATCAAGGAATGATGTTTGGTTATGCAACCAATGAAACAGCCAATTATATGCCCCTTGCCCTAGATTTGGCGCATTTTCTGTTAATTGAGTTAGCTGCTATCCGTAGGGAAAATAAAGAGATTAAGTATCTGCGTCCTGATGCTAAGAGCCAGGTTACGCTTGAATATGATGACAATAATCACCCCGTTCGTATTGTGGCCATCGTTGTATCTACCCAACATGATGATTTTGGAAAGGAAGCAACCATGTTGGCTAAAATCAAAAAAGATATTATTAATATATTGATACCAAGGGTAGTTAAAAAGTATCCAAAATATGCCCATTTATTCAATAATAAGATCCAATATCATATTAACCCTACCGGTAAATTTGTAATTGGTGGCCCTCATGGCGATACCGGATTAACGGGTCGTAAAATCATTGTTGACACCTATGGTGGCAAAGGTGCTCATGGAGGTGGGGCATTCAGC
>CANIMM010000350.1 GCA_947468255.1 Chitinophagaceae bacterium
GTTTAGAAGTTTAGGGGTTTAGCCGAACTATTATCAACTATCCATTATCATCTATCCATTATTCAATTATCCATTATCAACTATCATTTAAGAACTTTCAGTTTTCAGTTAACCAGTTATCAGTTATCCATTATCATCTATCCATTAGTCAGTTATCAATTAATCCGGACAGCTCCTCCCAATTTACCTAACACATGCATCTCAATCATACATTCTAAGACAATGGTCATATTTAATAGATTCTTATAGTCAGAAATTTGCATCCTATACTTTAAAGTTTTAATTTGTTATAGTAATAATATTTATAATATGTATAATGACAACAAACTCCCCCTGTATCAATCCCCGTTGATACAATCAGAAATAAAAGCCTGGGTAAATAGCATCGCAAAACAGTGTAACGCCAAAAACATTCACTGGTGCGATGGATCAAAGCAGGAAAAGGACGACTTATGCGAATTACTGGTAAAAAAGGGCACATTTATCAAGCTCAACCAGCAAAAACGACCCAATAGTTTTGCCTGTTTTTCGGACCCCAGTGATGTGGCAAGGGTGGAAGACAAAACCTTTATTTGCAGCAGAAGAAAGGAGGATGCGGGGCCTACCAATAACTGGATGGAACCCAATGCCATGAAAGAGATATTAAATGATTTAATGGACAGTGCAATGAGTGGTAGAACTTTATACGTGATACCATTTTGCATGGGACCGGTTGGTTCCCCCTTTTCAAAATATGGTATTCAACTTACCGATTCTGAGTATGTAGTGGTCAATATGCATATTATGACCCGCATGGGTGAACATATTTATCCTTACATCAAAGTAAACGAATATGTAAAATGCATTCATTCCGTAGGGGCCCCCCTTCATCAAAGCCTCGCCGATTCCAAATGGCCCAACAACCCTACCACCAAATACATTTCCCATTTTCCAGAAGAAAGACTGATCATTTCTTATGGAAGTGGATATGGAGGAAATGCGCTGATGGGTAAAAAATGTTTTGCACTCCGGATTGCTTCGGTCGTTGGCAGGGAAGAGGGATGGCTGGCAGAACATATGCTCATCCTAGGAGTGGAATCGCCCCAAAAGGAGAAGACCTATGTTGCGGCAGCTTTTCCTAGCGCCTGCGGCAAAACTAACTTTTCGATGATGATCCCTTCCAAAGGTATTGATGACTGGAAAGTGAGCACCGTAGGAGATGATATAGCCTGGATTCATAGGGGGCCAGATGGCAACTTGTATGCCATCAACCCCGAGGCGGGCTATTTTGGCGTGGCACCCGGCACCAACTACCATACCAACCCCAACGCAATGGAAACCATTCAATCCAACACCATTTTTACCAACGTGGCCATCACCGCCGACGGAGATGTATGGTGGGAGGGAATGACTAAAGAAATACCCGAGGGACTAACGGACTGGCACGGAAAGCCATTCGACCCCAGTGGAAAGACTACGGCGGCACATGCCAACAGCCGGTTTACCGCCCCTGCATCCCAAAATCCCGCTATCGACGATCAATGGGAAAGCATGACGGGGGTTCGTATAGAAGCATTTATTTTTGGCGGAAGAAGAAGTACCACCATTCCTTTGGTTTGCCAGGCCTTTAACTGGAGCTTTGGCGTATACGCTGCAGCAACCATGGGCAGCGAAACTACTGCCGCCGCTTTTGGAGAAGTAGGCAAGGTGAGGCGCGACCCATTTGCCATGTTGCCATTCATGGGATACCATATGGGTGACTATGTAAACCATTGGTTGCAATTTGGACGCGACCTTCCTAACCCTCCCCGAATTTTTAGTGTGAACTGGTTTAGAAAAGATGAAACGGGGAATTTTTTATGGCCCGGTTTTGGCGAAAATATGCGGGTATTAAAATGGATTATCCAACGGGTGCATGGAGGTGCCAGTGCGGTTGAATCTCCGATAGGTTGGATGCCGCGATATGAAGATATTGATTGGAGGGGCAACGACTATTTTACAAAAGAGGATTTTGCCAAAATCACCACCATCGACCGGGAGCCCTGGAAACAGGAACTGCTTTCGCATGAAGAATTGTTTTCCAAGCTCTATGATAAACTCCCCAAAGAATTTTTCTTTATTAGGGAATTGTTATTGAGCTCATTGTGGCGCTCTCCGGAGCACTGGGCGCTTGAACCGGAACATGTATAATCAATAAAAAAAAGCAAGAGAGGGCAGTCCTGTATTTCATAGACTGCTAACTTTCCGAAACCACTGTTGATTCGTTTATGTAAGTTCAGCCAAAAACAAATGAAGTATGAATTGGTGGTTGCAATTATTGTCGGAACCCTCTGTAGCCCAAGCTGTCCTTGTTTATTCACTGGCAATAGCCACCGGCATTACACTGGGCAAAATAAAGATTTTCGGCATCTCGTTGGGCGTTACTTGGGTGCTATTCATTGGCTTGCTATTTTCCTATTGGGGAATTACCATCGAGCAGCCGACAGAACATTTTGTAAAGGAATTTGGCCTAATACTCTTTGTATATGCAGTAGGCTTGCAGGTAGGGCCTGGATTTTTCGCGTCGCTGAAAAAAACCGCCCTCGGAAATAATGGATTGGCCGCATCCGTTGTTTTAATCGGCGTTGCTATTACGCTTGCATTTTTTTACACCGGCAAATTCCACATCGCCACAATGGCTGGGGTGATGAGTGGGGCCGTTACTAATACACCGGGCCTAGCTGCAGCACAGGCTGCAGTAAAGGATTTGCACCTGGACGGCGTTGACAATGCAACCATTACGCTAGCCTATGCAGTGGCTTATCCATTTGCCGTAATTGGAATTATTGTATCGCTTGTTTTATTAAAAAAAATATTAGGTATCGATATTGAAAAAGAAAAAGAATTACATCGGAAATTAAGTTTCATTCAATCCAATCAGCCCCTCTCCCTGCATATTCGACTCGACAATCAACAACTAATTGGACAGCCTATCAAAAAAATTTTCAAAATACTCAATGAGCCGGCAATCATTTCCAGGATGTTTCACAAAGGATCCATCATTACACCTAGTCCCGACACGATTCTTTCTGAAGGAGACGTGATGCTTTTTATTGCACCCAAAAATGTGATGGATAAA
>CANIMM010000351.1 GCA_947468255.1 Chitinophagaceae bacterium
CAATTGGTGGTAGGCTGCGTCATGATTAATAACCAATGAATCATCTGCTGTCATCCTTACATCAAACTCGGATCCCGCACATTTCAGGTGAATGCTATTGAGTAGTGATGCGATTGAATTTTGTGGAAAATTATTTTTTTTCCAAGCTCCCCGATGCGCTACTATAGTATTATTCGCGAACTGAATCGGATGAGTTTCTATTTTTCTTGAACTGCTGCAGGCAAGAAAAAAAAACGAAGTGCAAAATGCTAAACAAATGAACCGCATAGATTTACCTAATTATTTTTAAAAAAATTATTTGAAAAGGATATTGTCATTTAATCAAAATCATTTTATTGAAACACCCTCACATAATCAACAAGCATTGGCTGGAGGTATTGTTTAAATACAACTGGTCATCCAGATGACACTTGATGAAATCCTGCGACCATCGTGTACTAAACATGTGCTTATATTCAACTCAATCTTGCTTCCAAAGAAATTGCCCAGCTAATGAACATTGCAGTACGGGGAGTGGAAATAAGTCGTTACCGACTCAGGAAAAAATTACAACTGAATTCCGGAGAGTCGTTAAATGATTTCCTGCATGAAATACACAACAAGTAAATCAATTGATTTATTCAAGAAAGCAGCCATCTACAGGAACGATTCTAGTAGATGGCTGCTTTATGAATTTCAATCTTCTTTGTTATGCCAAATGTATAAAAGTTTTAAAAATAAAGGCCGCCAGCAATCCCCCTACAATGGGTGCTATTACCGGAACCCAGCTATAACTCCAATCACTGTTGCCCTTGTTTTTGATAGGCAGAATGGCGTGCATAATCCTAGGGCCTAAATCCCTTGCAGGATTAATCGCATATCCGGTAGGTCCGCCTAATGACAAACCAATACCCAATACCAATAATGTTACGGGCAATACATCTAGACTTCCTAGTGAACTAGAAGATTTTGTAATAAACAAAATTCCAAATACTAAAACAAATGTACCTATCACTTCTGTTATAAAATTATTAACCAAATGTCTGATTGCTGGAGCAGTACTAAAAACAGCCAACTGCAAAGAAGGGTCATTGGTTTCATCAAAATGCTGACGATAAGCCAACCAAACTACCAAGGCCCCAATCATTGCTCCTGCAAATTGTCCTGCAATATATACAGGCACCTCATTCCAAGAAAAATCATTGAATGCTGCCATGGCTATTGTGATGGCTGGATTTAGATGTGCAGCACTGCCATGGGATGCCACATAGGCTCCTGTAAAAACTGCTATCGCCCATCCAAATGCGATTACAATCAATCCGCTGCCATTACCCTTTGTTTTTGGCAACACTACATTGGCAACCACACCTTGTCCTAAAATGATCATGATCATTGTACCTAGTAATTCGGAAAAAAATGGATTCATAAAATTGATTTTAGATTTATTAATTGAGGAAATAATTTTTTGCAAGCTTATTAAATTTATCTACCTGTTCCCTTTCCCATTGAGCATCTTTACCAGTAACAGACGCCAATATTGTAGCTACCAGTGGCGCTGCTTCTATCGCAGCCCTAGCATCGAGAAAAAGCAATCTTGTTCTTCTAGCTAAAATATCTTCAATCGTAATTGCCATTTCATGCGCAACAAACCAATGCACTTCTGCCTTGGTATATGAATAAAGGGGATGAATTTTTTCCGAAAGCGTCGGATCTTCGGTTATCATTAATTGAATCGCCGCTTCATCCACTCCGTAAATACTCAATGATGTATTCGACTTGTTGGCCGACCATCCATGTATTTTCAAATGCTTTGTTTTACATGACGAGATGGCTAGCCCTGCCGACTGTATCGCTTTATCAATAGCATGTTCAGCCATACTTCGGTAAGTAGTCCACTTGCCTCCGGTAACATGTATCAAACCAGATGGCAATACTTTCACAACATGATCTCGAGGCATGACCGCCGTCTTCTTTTCGTTGCCCTGCTTTGCCAATGGTCGCAACCCAACAAAAACACTTTTTACATCTTCATTGGTTATTTTTGAAGCGGTATATCTATTAAAGTGGGTAATAATAAAATCAATTTCTTCTTGTAATGGAGTTGGCTCTGTTGAAATATTTTCTACCGGTGTATCGGTTGTGCCTAGCAATAATTGATCATGCCAGGGGATCACAAATAACACCCTGCCATCATCCGTTTTTGGAATCATCATGGCGGTATTGCCTTTAAAAAAATGCTTCCCCACTACAAGGTGGATACCCTGCGAAGGAGCAATTGTTTTTTCAGAATGACCTTCTGCTAATTGCAATAATTCATCTGCAAATACGCCGGTAGCATTGATCACCACTTTTGCGCTGATTTCAAATGACTGGCCGCTTATTTCATCCATCGCCGTAACACCAGCAATCATATTATTTTTCTTGCTAAATCCGGTAACCCCACAATAATTGATAACGGTTGCTCCCTGCTCAATCGCTGTCTGGGCAAGGTTTACCGCCAGTCTGCTATCGTCAAACTGTCCATCGAAATATAAAACACCTCCAGTCAACTCATCGATAGACAAGTCTGGAAGATGGACCAATGCAGTTGGTTTTGACAATAATTTTGTTTTACCCAAACTTAATTTTCCAGAAAGAAATTCATACACCCATAATCCAATGCCGTAGTACCATTTTTGCCACCATTTATAAGAAGGCACTACAAAAGGAAGTGTGTGGCATACATGCGGGGCATTTTGCAAAAGTCTTCCCCTTTCCAGCAGCGCTTCCCTCACCAAACGGATATTTCCCTGGGCTAGGTACCTTACCCCACCGTGCACCAACTTGGTAGCCCGACTGGAAGTGCCTTTCGCAAAATCATATTTTTCTAACAGCAATGTTTTATACCCTCTGCTAGCGGCGTCAACAGCGCAACCTAAGCCCGTAGCGCCTCCTCCAATAATGATAATGTCATACTTACTATCTATACTTATTCTTTCTAACTGCTCCTTTCTATTCATTGAAATATTGCTACTTTTTTATGCGATTGATAATGCTGCTGTAATTGCCTTCTTCCAACCATTGGTTAAATCTGTCCGCTCCGCCCCAGTAATTGTAGCAGTAAACACAGTTTCAA
>CANIMM010000352.1 GCA_947468255.1 Chitinophagaceae bacterium
CCAAAGAGGCTGCTTTGGGATTTCCCTAAAAATGCAATCGATAAGCAGGTTATTGAAAAGAATATTTTTCTGAACATAAGAAGAAAGCAGTAGATAGTGAGTGAACTTTTTTGCTGACTGCAAAGAAAAGTCACCCTTCCTAAAAGCTATTTACGCATTCGGGAATTGCATTTACGCAAAGCGAAAAACAATAGAATTACCGGAGTAAAAGTTCACATGGCTTGATGCCAGTATGCTTTTTAAATGCAGTGCTGAAATGAGAGATAGAGGAATAGCCGAGCAGCATGGAAACTTCTGTTACGCTGAGGCCTTTTTCGTAGAGTAAATATTTGGCATGCTCCATGCGTTGGCTTTGATAAAAATCAAAGATGGTGGTTCCGAATAATTCCTTAAAACCTTTCTTGAGGTAGCATTCATTAATGGCTACCTTTCGGCTGAGTTCCTTGATGGTAAGGGGTTCGCCGATATGTTGAAGCAATACTTCTCGGGCCTTGGCGATCTTTTCGCGGTCATCCGCATTGGCCAAAAATTTACAGGTAAATATTTCTTCTTGATCACCTAGCATAGAGTCCATGCTATACAACAGCAGGATTTGCGTTTGTGCATTGATGAAAATATTTTCTAGCGTGTCAGAGTAACTGTGGTTAAGCAATGCTTCAATGGCTTTCCTGGTTTTTCCAAAAAGGGGTAAGGTTTTTGAAAATGAACTGGTATGCTTAAATGATAAAACTTCGTCAGAAATATTGAGTTGTTTTTTTCCTTTTACAAATTGGGTAAGGTAAGCAGGCTTGAAAACAAAACTCAAAACATCCACACTGTCTACTTTTTCAATGCAGCCTTTGGAGGCATTGAATTTGCAAGAATCGCATTCTATTTGTTTTTGGCGACAATACACATTTCCCGACACACAGAATTTCAATTCGAGATAGTTAGCAGCGGGGTTATTTTTTTCGTAATGATAGATCAGCATACCGGTATCTTCAAAACTCCATTGCAGCTGTTTTTTGTAGCGGGTAATGGTATAGTGAACAGATCCAGGAACGGATCGGTCAATATCCTGCAACACATCCAACTCATTAAAAAGCAGGGCGGGTTGTTGGGGAATGGTTATAAGTTCTTTCGTCGGATGCATCGATCAATTTCAATGCAAATATAAACTAAAATGGTACATAATAATTTGTAATATGTCAGATTGGTGTCATTTAAAAAGGGCTGCTTATCTTCCTTATCTAGCGGAAGCGCATATCGCCAAACATACCTGTCGGTATAGTTGCGCTTATTAGTCAGCAGTCTTTTAAAATCAAGCTGCTTCGGCCATACTATTTCTACCTTTTTCAGCACCTATTCCCCATTTCTCAAAATGAGCCAAATACTGTGGAAATCTTTGGGGAAACTAATCCCTTGGAGATGCCTTTAGGCTGCCTAAAACGAGTGCTTTTCCTTATATTTGCAACCATATCAATTTTGATAATTTTAAAGCGAATTTGCCTACCAACATGAGCACAGAAAAGGATGAAGTAATAATACCAGACGTTAATGGCTATGGTGCCGACAGTATCCAGGTTTTAGAAGGATTAGAAGCAGTGCGAAAAAGACCTGCCATGTACATTGGTGATATCGGCGTAAAAGGGTTGCATCACCTAGTATATGAAGTGGTAGATAATTCCATTGATGAGGCGCTTGCTGGTCATTGTCAAAATATTGTGGTTACCATCAATGAAGACAATTCAATTACCGTGGCCGATGACGGACGCGGTATACCAACAGGATTGCATACCAAGGAAAACAGGAGTGCATTGGAAGTGGTAATGACCGTATTGCATGCGGGTGGTAAATTTGATAAAGATTCTTACAAGGTATCAGGCGGATTGCATGGAGTAGGGGTGAGTTGCGTGAATGCACTGAGTAGCAAATTGCATGTTACCGTTAACAGAGATGGAAAGACTTTTGAGCAAGAATATGCAAAAGGTTTTCCGCAATATCCGGTTCGCGAAATTGGAATTTCTGACACCCATGGAACAACCGTACAGTTTTGGCCCGACCTGTCTATTTTTACTTCCGGAATCTATAACAGAGAAATCCTCGAAGGCCGTTTGAGGGAGCTGGCTTTTTTAAATAGAAAAATCACTATTATCATTCATGATCTGCGGGAAGTGGATGAAGATGGAAAAACATATACCAAAACTTTTTACAGCGAAGGGGGTATAGTGGAGTTTGTAGAAATGCTGGATAAAAATGCCAACCGCAATGCCTTATTGCCTACCGTGATTTATTGCGATGGGTATGATGCCAGCAGTAATGTAACCGTGGAAGTAGCCATGATCTATAATACCGGCTACCAAGAACATCTTTTTAGTTACGTAAACAATATCAATACCATTGAAGGGGGAACCCATGTGGCAGGCTTCCGTCGTTCCATCACCCGTGTATTCAAAAGCTACGGGGAAAGGGAAGGGATGTTTGAAAAAGCCAAGGTGGAGATTGAGGGAGATGATTTTAGGGAAGGTTTAAGTGCGATCATTTCTGTAAAAGTGCCAGAGCCTCAGTTTGAGGGACAAACCAAAACTAAATTGGGTAACAATGAGGTAATGGGTGTAGTGGATAGTACTTTGAGCCGTGTTTTGAACGCCTACTTGGAAGAAAATCCGAAGGATGCTAAAACAATCATCCAGAAAGTGATTCTGGCTGCACAGGCTAGGGCCGCAGCCAAAAGAGCTAGGGAAATGGTGCAGCGCAAGAGCGTACTTACTGGAGGTGGATTGCCTGGTAAACTGGCAGATTGTAGTGATAAGGATCCTAATCGTTGCGAATTGTATCTGGTGGAAGGGGATTCTGCCGGTGGTACTGCCAAGCAGGGTAGAGATCGGAGTTACCAAGCCATTCTTCCACTGAGAGGTAAGATTTTGAATGTAGAAAAGGCGATGGAGCATAAGATATATGACAATGAGGAAATTCGGAATATGTTTACCGCGTTGGGGGTAAAAATTGGCACTCCCGAAGATCCCAAGGCATTGGATCTTTCCAAACTGCGCTATCATAAACTCATTATCATGACCGATGCCGATGTAGATGG
>CANIMM010000353.1 GCA_947468255.1 Chitinophagaceae bacterium
AGGAACATTGTTCCCTGCAAATGAATAGGATGTTGGATGAAGTATTGCCAACAGAATGCCAATACTAAAAAAGATTAATTTCATAACGGCGACAAAGATATGTATTGATCCGATAGTAAAGTAACGCTTTAACAGTTTATGAGAAAAAATCACTCAATGCAATCCTTTAATTAGAAAATGAACGATTTTCCCCTTTCAGGCAAGCAGAAAGGATTGTCTTTTTTAAATATAATCAATTGATTATCAATATTTTATTTCAAAAATTCAAGACCTTCAGATTACAGCAGCAGCTCAATCTTTCGAATCTATGCTGTTTCCCTTTTCTATCAGCATGGATTGAATAAAATCAGTCAATTGGTAATTATTTAATATTTCAATAGAAGTATCTGCAGCACCTTTGATAAGACCGATGCATTTTTTTTCACCACAATGACAGTCAAATTTTTGAGACATCTTCCATTCAGTAGCAGGATAAAAAAAGGTAAACTCATCGCCGGCTATTACATCGCGCACAGATTCCAATTCCATTGTTGTAGTATTAAACAATACATTTGGATTACAACTATGATTGATAAATTGTAAATAGGACGGGGACAAGTGGATATGCTGATCAATCGCAATTTGAACGGTTAAATAATGGGGTGTTGTAACAACTTTAGTGGAACCAAAACCAATTACTAGATTTCCCTTAGAATAGTTTTTGGTTGAAAATAGCCCCTTGTGCTCATTCTCAATATCAATTTTAATTTCGCAAAAATCCAATACTTCGACTACTTTTAATTGATTGCTTTATTTCGAAATCATAACATTGGGATTTTGCAAACTTTTATTATTTAAATATAATTAAAGAGTAGCACAAATAATTAGATGACTTAATTGACTTAAAAAAATTGCGGGAAAGGTATTCAAAAAGTGTAACTCACCGATATCAGTCGATTGGTGAAAGCTATTTATAGAAAAAGCCTCACTGAAATCAATCAATGAGGCTTAGTCGAGATGGTAGGAATTATTCCATCACATTTCTTTGTATAAAAATTTACGCTGCTCCCAACATCTTTTTGGCGTATGCTACACATTTTTTAGTTTCTTGAACTGGATCCGATCCTGCAGGAATATCGTACTCTAATTCAATAGTAGCAGGAATTTGATATTTTTTTTCTTTTAAAAGCGTAAAGATTTCTTTTAAAGGTGTGTCACCCAAACCCCAAACAACATTAGCACCACCTTTCTCTTTCGAGTGGCGATCTTTAATGTGCATACTGGTGATGCGGTCGTGTTTGGCTTCAATTAGAGCAAGCAAGGTCTCTTTGGTATTATTACCGCCTGCAGCTATATAGTGACCACAATCAAGATTCATTGAATTATAAGGCGATTGGTCTAAAGCAATATCCCATGCAGCATCCGTTGCTTGTGTGTGGGCATGATAGCCTATAAACACTTTATGCTTGGCTCCTAAATCTCCCAATCTTTTAGAATGTGCTGGATCCCTAGGAAGCTCTATTGTTACAGATTTAGCACCCAATGCTTTTGCAGCTCTAAGCGCAAATTCAATTTCCGCATCGGTATTTTGTGCTTCTAGTGCACTTGGCTTAAATGCATAAATACTAACCCCCGCTTTTTTAAACATTTTTCTGACCTTTTCGAATGCATCCATTGAAACACTTGCGCGCCAATCAGCTACTTGTTGTTGATAGGCTGCAATTTGCTTTTTTTGTTCTTCAGAAATTGTTCTAGGTTGTCCTGGAACACGCGGAGTTTGGGGAATTGTATTCGCCGGTTTGCCCGCATACACTTCTATTGAATCACCCATTAATTCAATAGCACTAATATTTGAATCAAGACAGTATTGAAGAATTTGTTCTGGACTACTAGGTAAGCTTCTCCAAGAATAGGTAATGGCACCAACTTGTACACCCGAAAATTTTGAATTGGGTTTATCTAATACAAATAATTGGGATGCATTTGCTAAAACAGACTTGCCAGAAACTAAAAGCGTTACAGATGCTAGACCCGTTTTGAATAGAAAATCTCTGCGATTGGTTGATTTTATCATGTTGGTTAATTTTAGAAAATGAAATTAGGAATTTTAAATTTAATAAAGCAATTTTTAACTATTTAGTGGCTCTAATCACGCCTCTGAAATAACCAATATCTTCGGCAATGCCCATAAATGGATTGTCCATATCTTTCTCATGTTCGAGACCAACTACACCGGTATAACCCACTTTACGAAGCATTTTTACAAAAGCTGGAAAATCAATAATGCCGCGACCCACTTCAAGTGAATAACCCAATTTTGTAGCCCCTGTTACATCTTTCAAATGGATATCAAAAACACGCGACTTATAAAGTTTCAGATCGGCTACCGCATCTTTTCCTGCCCTTGTATCATGACCAATATCCAAACACATACCCATTCTTGGATCTAGGTCCTTCACATGATTCCATACATCTTCAGCATCAGGGTAGATGGCAATATCTGGCCCATGTAAATGAATCGCCAATTTAATATCATACACTTTTACTTTATTATTTACATAGGGGAGCAGCTCGTAATTGGGTACCCCAATGATTAGTTTTACCCCCACCTTTTTTGCATATTCAAATGCACGATCTACATCGGCTTCCGACTTCATATAAATTGGACCAACCGCATAACCCGTTACAGCTTTTGCTTTCAGTTTTTCATTAAATGCAGTGATTTGTTCAACGGTACTGTTTAAAGGAAGATGAAAATCCTTGATCGTAAAATAGTGAAGGTCCATCTTTTGAAAAGTCTCTAGGGTCCTGTCAATATCAATTTTAAGAAATGTGTATCCAGCAATGCCCAATTTAAACTTTTCTGCATTTTCAACTGAGGGCTGAGGGCCGGGTCGTTGTGCTTGCTGTGCCATTATAACTTTCGGCATCGAGGATATAAAAACAACGATTAAAAAAAACAATCTTCTTTTCATTATTATTTATTTTTTGAACTAAAATTTTTAAAATTAAATCTTATAATATTGTTCCCATCCCTTTCGAGGCGGAAGACCT
>CANIMM010000354.1 GCA_947468255.1 Chitinophagaceae bacterium
ATGTTGAATGGCATTCACAATTTTATCAGCGCCCATTTGTAAAAGTTCATTTGCGGCAGCAGTTCCTGCATTTTCCGAATCATTTAAAGGGATATTTTTTTCAATTTCAACTTTTTCCTTTCCATCAACTGATAAAATATTTCCCCTGAAATATATATTCCCCTGCTTTACTTGGGCCAAAGCACTAATGGGAGTTGAGCAACCTCCCAATAAGGTTCTTAGAAAGTCACGCTCTATTTTTGTGCAAAGGGCAGTCTCGCTGTCATTGAAAGCTTTGCAAGCATTCAAACTAATGGCGTCATCTTCTCTGCACACTACCATAATGGCTCCCTGTGCTGGAGCAGGCAACATCCAATCTAACTCAACTGCATTTTCTGGACGAAGTTTAATTCTTTCCAAGCCTGCTGCGGCAAAGATGGCTCCATTCCAGTTATTTTCCTGGACTTTGCGCAAACGGGTATTTACATTTCCTCTTAGGTTTTCTATGGTGTGGTTGGGATAGCGGTTTAGCCACTGAGCTTTTCGGCGGATACTGCTGGTGGCAATAATGCCCGCACTATCCGATGGTGATATAGAATTTACATCTGATAGTTTCCAGTCTGCAACAACTGATTGGTCCTTGTAAACAAAAATGTCTTTGTAAGAAGCCCTTGTTAATACGGCTGATTGAATGATGCCAGTAGCTAACTGTGTGGGTACATCTTTCATAGAATGAACAGCAATATCAATTGTGTTGTTTAATAGAGCTATATCAAGACTTCTGGTAAATACACCTTGAACCCCCATTTCGTATAAAGGAGTTTGCAGATCAATATCTCCTTCACTTTTTATAAAAACTAGTTCTGATGGATAACCGTTGTTAGTTAGGAGTTGTTGGACATGCGTAGCCTGCCAAACTGCCAATTGGCTTTCCCTAGTTCCAATCCGTATCAGTTTGTCCATGTAAATTAATTAGTGCCAGTGGCAATGTATTCATTGATTGCTTCTATATAATTGCAACCTCGGTAGTTTTGGTGGCGCATTTTTATGGCCATTCCATTAATTACTTTCTGAATTTTTTCAGCCGCATTCAATTGAGTAGCTTTTGTGGAGAGGGTTGAAAAATAATTATTATATAAACTGCAGCTATCCATTGCTTGTAGTTTGTGTTTTACTGCTTTTAAAACCGGTACATTTTTACGCATCTCATGCCAATCCATGAATTCCTGGATATGAGCAGCTATAATTGCTTTAGCCTGCGGTATTTCTGCTTCTCTTTTATGAAGGGTTTCATCCTTTATTTTTGCAAGTTCATCTACATTTACTAGTGTAATGGTAGGGAGTTCTTGTGCAGATTTTTCTACATTATAAGGAATTGAAAGATCAATAATAAGTTTCTGTCCGCTATTGATTAGATGGGAGGTTGCTATCACCGGCTCAACAGCATTGGTGGCTACCAAAATGATATCCGATTCATGGATATATTTCGGTAACTCATCCATTGAGGCATATTGCAATCCTAGTTCAGTGGCCAGTTCTGCAGCTTTTCCCTCTGTTCTGTTGATGAGGGTAATGTTTTTTGTTTCTAGATAATCTACCAAATTCTTACAGGTGTTTCGGCCAATTTTACCGGTTCCCAATAAGAGAATTTTTTTATCTGCGATAGCATCAATCTTTTCTTTAATGTATTGCACTGCTGCAAAAGAAACTGAAACAGTACCTCCACTTAAGGCGGTTGAGGTTCTGATTGACTTGGAGCATTGTAAAACTCCATTCACCAATCTTTCAAGGTATGCCCCAATAAAATTATGTTCTTTAGAAAATTTTACCGCTTGTTTTATCTGTCCTACAATTTCATAGTCACCCAAAATTTGAGAATCTAGTCCTGCGGCTACATTAAAAAGATGCTCGATTGCTTGATTCCCATTGTTTGAATAGGCCATTTCATTAAAGCGATCGAGTGAGCCTTTAGTTTGTGAACAGAGTAAGTTGGCTAAATTGGAAACGTTTTCGGCAAATCCATAAATTTCAGTACGGTTGCAAGTAGATAATATAAAGAATTCAGTGACACCCATTTCAGGAGCCAGTAAAATCAGTTGATTATATTGGTCCGCATTGATAGCATATTGCCCTCTTAGGTTAGCATCCGTTTTTTTGTAATTGATACCCGCTATGAAGAAATTCGATAAATTGATTGGTTGTAGTCCGAGCATCCGTAAAAAAAAGGTGATTTAATAACTTACACTGCAAAAGTAATCCTGCTTGAGATTTAAATCTAATTTCAATGTCATTGGATTGTCATTTTGCTGTATGAACTCGATCATAATGGATGGTGATAGAGGTCATAGCCCTCAAAATGGACGATTGCCTTTTCTCGTTCCCAATTATTTGCTAGTTCCTTGAACTTTTAGCTAAACCAGGGGTTACATTTGCAGAATATTATATTGGTTATGGCAAAAAAAATAGGTGTTGTTTTAATGAATCTAGGGTCACCTGATTCAACTTCGGTGAAAGATGTGCGTACTTACCTTAGACAATTTTTAATGGATGAAAGGGTAATTGATGTGCCTTATCTGGCGAGGTATATTTTGATCAATGGAATTATCGTACCCTTCAGGGCGCCAAAATCCGCTGAAGCATATGCAACTATCTGGACTAAGGAAGGGTCTCCATTGGTGGTGTTGACAAAGCAATTGCAACAGGCTCTTCAGCAACAGGTGGATGTGCCGGTGGAGGTTGCCATGCGGTATGGGAATCCAACGGTAGCCGCTGCCTTCGATAATTTGTTGACCAGTCATCCTGATCTAGACGAAGTGTTGGCCATCCCCTTATATCCGCATTATGCCATGTCTTCTTTTGAAACCGCGGTTGAGTATGCCAAGGAGGTTTATGTTGCAGGGGATTATCCTTTTAGCTTAAAGTTTTTGAAGCCTTTTTATAATGAGCCCAATTATATTCATGCATTGGCTGAAAATATAAAGCCTTTTCTGGAGCAATCGCACGATCATATTTTATTTAGTTATCATGGAATA